>NZ_JBVVQO010000037.1:0-68705 GCF_055811215.1 Mesorhizobium sp. WSM4819 | reverse complement strand
GCCACAAGGTCCCGACTTTCGGCTCTTGTAGCTCTCGACCGGCTTGGCTCTGGCCTGGCCATCAGCCAAAGGGACCTCGACCTGCGCGGCGCCGGCGATCTTTTCGGCGAAGAACAAGCGGGTCACGTCAAGCTCATTGGCGTCGGGCTCGAGCGTGCCTCATCGATTGCGCGAGGCGACCCCGGCTCTGACATGCAACTTCCGGACATCAACTTGCAGGCCGGAGGGTCGTTCCCAGAAAGCTATGTGCGGGAGCCAACCATACGCCTCAGCCTGTATTCGCGATTGTTCCGCATGAGCACGCATTTAGACGTCAATGCATTTGCCGACGAGGTGGAGGATCGCTTTGGAGCCATGCCGAGCGAAGCGGCCACGCTGCTGGAGGTAAGCCGACTGCGAATAGATGCAGCGGAGTTAGGGTTGAGCCAGGTCGACGTAGGACCCGAAGCGATTGCGATCACCTTCCGCACAAAGCCCTCCGCCTCGGTCCGGCAGGACATTTTAAGGCTGGACGGGTTCGAATTTCGACAAGGCCGCTTGATCTGCAGGCCGTCAAACAAACCAGGCATCGCAAAACTCGAGGTTTTGCGAAGCGTGATCGGTTCCATTCGCTCGACACATTCGGCACGTGAGCTGAACGCGAGACCGATTACCGGTCAAAGCACAACCGGCAATGTCCCCTAGCGGCCAAGGCTGCAAGAAGATCAGTTTGCCGGATTCGGTTGAAGTCCACGACGAGACCATCGCCGACCTCACGATCGGCGTCGACGTTTCAAGCCCCCGGTCTGAAGTTGAAGGCAAGGCATCCGAAACGACGTGCCCCAGCGCTCTAACGCGAGCCTGTCGATTCTTGCCGCAGCCTGTATGCTCGCACGTTGGTGCCAAATGGTGATGTCTCTATCAGCCGGTCAGCGGACCTCCTTGCAGCACGGTATTCAATTGCTTTGCAGCGGCTGTTAAAGCGTCGCGGTCATTCCCGTTGGCTTTTATTAGCTCACGGACCTGCTCTGGCGTGATGCCGTTCTCGCGTGCGAAATGTTCCACCTCATAATCCTCATCGGTGGATACGCGGTTGCGGTCGCGGAAATCACGCTTGGTCTTGTCATCGGCCATTTCGTCCTCCTGCGGCTTCGATCAACGGCAACGCTGGCAAGTGACTTTCGTTGCGCCGGCACTTCTGGGGAGGGCCGGTCATGACTACGTTGCCTTCTGGGGAGGGTATGACGGCTGACGCGTATAGACATCTGTCAAGGGCGGATCATAGCGGGCAGATGGAGCGGCTGACAGCGCGTTGCTCTAGGGACAGGATCGCACTTGTTACGTTTGCGAAAAATCATGGTTCAATTCCCCGATCGGTGGGGGCGAAACCCGGCCAGTAGTGGCCGTCAGGCGTCGGCCGCTTGCCGAAGATGGCCTGACCGACGCGCACGACAGTGGCGCCTTCCTCGATGGCTTCCTCGAAGTCTCCGGTCATACCCATGGAGAGCCCGGTCAGCGCGGCGTTGTGCTTCACGGCTTTGTCCCGAAGCCGGCGCAGCAGAATGAAGCAAGGCCGCACCTTGGCCATGTCGGAGGAAAACAGCGCAAGTGTCATCAACCCGCATGGCCGGAGACGGGGAACCTGATCGAGGGTCTCCACGAAGGGCAGCAGTGCGTTCGGATGGAGGCCGAACTTGCTGTCCTCGCCAGACGTGTTGACCTGCACATAGACGTCGAGGAAGCGATCTTCGCGCTCCAGCCTCGTGTTCAGAAGGTCGGCGAGCCGCAGGCTGTCGAGCGCATGAAACTCACGCGCGAAGCGGGTCAGATATTTGGCCTTGTTGGTCTGGAGATGTCCGACGATGCTCCAGTCGATGGCGAGATCGTGAAGCGCCTCGCACTTTGTCATTGCCTCCTGGATCTTGTTCTCGCCGAAAGTGCTGATGCCGACGTCGAAGGCATATCGCAGGATATGGGCCGGCACCGTCTTGGTGATCGGCAGCAACCGCACGGAGGCACGGTCGCGCCCGGCCCGTGCGCAAGCAAGCGTGATGCGCTCTTCAACCGACGCCAGATTGGTGCGGAAGCTGGTAAGGGGATCAGGCCCGAAGCGTTCGACGTCCTCGGGCGAAAGCGGCGGATTGTTCGTGCCCATTGTGATCTGCCCCTGTCGTAAACAAGCTCGTTGGCCTTGAGCCACGTGTAGCCGACGCCACTAAGAAACACGAGGCTCTTGTCGGGCGGCTGCATAGATGGTCCGATCCGCCGCGGTAGCGACGGCAGACAATGTGCAGGGGTGGCGAAAGCAAGAATTGCAACTGATGATGTGCAGCGATTCATGGGGCGGCCTCCTTGGCCCCCCAGGGATCGGGATAGCCCGTTTGTGATTTTCCGAACGTCGGCGGCTCTCAGCGCCTGTACGTTGGGAGTTGTTTGTCGCGTCGACCGTTCCTGGGCATTGGTGCAAAGACGTTGAACTCCGATGCGATGTCGAGGACGGCTTTATTGCCCTTTGTCTGGTGCGCACCGCGCTCGTTGCCCGTTCTACATTGGTAGCGGTGGGCTGCCTTGAGCTGGATCAGTTTTAGGGCGAACGGCCTGGTTGAACTCCGGCTCGCGACCCGTTGCGGGGCCAATTGGTGGCGTCGGCAAACGATGAGGATGTGGAACGGTCGGAGACGAAGTCGAGCGATCACCACTGCTTAAGACTCGGCGGTACCAGCATCGGCACGGCCGCGGGCGGTCAGCTTCTCGCGATAGAACCGAAGAGCTCTTGTGGCAATCTCGTCGCCCCTTCCCACACATTTGCGACGGAGGCGGCGAAAGCCGAGATTTGTCTAACGCGAAAATGCCCGCTCTCTACGACAACAGCCAAGCATTGCGAGCAGCGCGGAGCCGTGACGAACGACCTTCCAGTCGGCTTATCTCTCCTCGGAACTGTCGGCAATGTGGCCGCCGGTCTGCCGCCGCCACAGGCGGGCATACAGGCCGTCGCGTTTGAGTAGCTCCGAGGGGGAGCCCTCCTCAACGATGCGCCCTTTGTCGAGCACGACGATCCTGTCCATGCTGGCAATCGTCGACAGGCGGTGGGCAATGGCGATCACCGTCTTGCCCTCCATTATGAGCTCGAGTTTTTTTGGACCGCCGCCTCGGCTTCGCTGTCCAGGGCAGAAGTCGCCTCGTCTAGAAGGAGGATTGGCGCGTCTTTAAGCAGCACCCGAGCGATGGCGACCCGCTGACGCTGGCCGCCAGAAAGCTTCACCCCGCGGTCACCGACGAAAGCATCCTAGCCGGTGCGGTTTTCGCTGTCCTTGAGATCGGCCACGAAACAGTCCGCATCGGCCAGCATTGCGGCGCGTTCGACCTCCTCCGGCGAGGCATCCGGCCGGCCGTAACGGATATTGTCCCCGACAGAGCGATGGAGCAACGAGACATCCTGGGTCACGACCCCGATATTCTGACGCAGGCTTGCCTGCGTCACCGAACGAATATCCTGGCCGTCGACGACGATTGCGCCATCGTTTACGTCGAAGAACCGCAGAAGCAGGCTGACAAGCGTTGACTTGCCGGACCCCGACATGCCGACGAGCCCGACCTTCTCGCCGGCGCGGACCCTGAGCGATAGATTCTCGATTACCCCTTTTCCTTGCCGGTATTCGAACCGGATATCTCTGAACTCGACCGCGCCGGCGACAACGGCCAGCGGCCTGCCAGCGGGTGGGGCTCCGACACTCTTGTTCAGTTTCGGACACAAAAAAGTCGCTATAGACATGCTCGGGAAGACCGGATGGAACATCGAGCATGTAATCGTCGCACCCGAGCCGAATTTCATCCTCACCGGCTCCCGACCAGGGCGCTTGCTGAAAAGAGCGCTTGCTGCGCCAGCCATGAGTTCGCGGTAACCGCCGCAACCTTTTTCTGATATCGACCTGCGGGTTCACGGAAGAAGCCGATCCCGCGCGTCGCGCGATCGAGCGACTGCCGATCATCTGCGGGGAGGGCATTCCCTCACGACCTGATCTTTGAATCGGACATTTCGGTCGAACGAGTGCAGGAGCTACTCCATGACGGCGTTTAGAAGCCGGGGTCGCTAGGCTGTCGCTGAAGATCGACCACGTTGCGAAAGAGCGGCAGTTTCGCCAGATCGAACTCGTCGAAGGTCGGGCCGTCGTGCTTGCTCACCGCGCGACGCACCGGTCCGATATTCTCCTCCAGCACGAAGATGCCGGTCGCCTCGCCAGGGAGTTCAGCACCACTGCACTGATGCGACTGCAGTTAAAATGAAGAATCCGAGCTACGCCATTCTCGCAATAAACTGCTAAACCTGACTGAACGACTGCGTTCTCACTATTAACTGCCAAGCGACACTTCGTGGATTTCGCGCCGGAAGGCTTCCGAGCCGAGATAGCGGTGAGAAAAATGGTCTTGATTGCCTTGCCGAGTTGGGCCAGCGCCCTGTAGCTTGGGCGCTGCACGCTCGCCCGCGCAAAGCGGCGCAGGATCGATTCCGCATCGGCCGTGCGGTGCTGCAGGGCCGCCGCATATTTGATCAACTCGTCATACTGCTGCTCGATGAGGTTCCAGTCGATCGCCTGTGTCAGGATCGGCAGAAGTTTCGGGAGCTCGCGCGCCATTTCGGTATCGGGCACCCCGCACTTCATCGGCAAGAGAACGGGCGACGATTCCGGCCACGGTCGCCAACCATCTGGTGGCGCACCGCGACGGTCCGGCTCTTATGCCAGGGCGAACTGGGGAGCACATGCGCCCCCTGCCATGACGCACGCATCCAGAAGGAAGAGGTGAGAGGTTACGCGAAAGGGTGTGATGGAGTGGGAGGCGCATCGCGTTCGACCATCCGTGGATTCGGCAGCCTTGATTAAGGTCTGCGACGTCTGACCAAGGCCATCCATGGCGGAGTGCTCTCGCTGAGGTTAAAGGCAGCCTCTTCGGCTTCGTACCGGGTCAGCCCGGTGAGCGGCCGACCGTATCTCTCGGCGGGAAGCCCTGTCAGGCTATCGATCACAGACCACAGCCTTGGTTCCGACGGCAGAATCTTGTAGCGCCTCATCGAGCCCTCGCTTGCTAGAAGCACAGAGAACTCCCGCTTTACCGCAAAGTTCCGCAGTGCAGCATCAAAATGTTGCGACGCACTATGAGGGATGCAGTTCATATGACGGGCGGGGTCCTTTTGGCGCGCTGCCCGGCTGCCGGGTGCTGGTCGCCGGCCCGGCCGGCCTTGATAGGGCAGCTCTTGGGCTTCGACGTGTCACGCAACTCGCCGTTCCGGCTCGAGCGGCACGGCCAGCTCGTATGCGCGCATTGGGGCAAACCCGCCGGGCGATATCGCAAAGATGCTGGTGATGCGTCAGATAGATCTGACTGACCCCTTGTTTTTGCTCCATCTTTCTTAAGCCCGCTGCAGTTGTCGGGCCGGCTCTGGTCCTGCCGGCTGAGGCCGTGAATGCGCCTCAGACGCCACCGCCATGAAAGCCTGAAGTGCCGCGGAGAGATACTCGTCGCTCCGCGTCACAAAAACAGTCGGCGCCGACCGCAGATTGTCAGGTAGCTGGTGTATGATGACCTGTCCGTCGGCTGCCGCATCCTGAACGACCCCCCGAGGTAGCATGGCCATCCCTACCCCGGCGGCGACGCAGCCGATGATCCCGTCCATTGTTCCGAGTTCCATCCAGCGGACATGCGTTACCCCACACGCCGCCAGGAACATGTCCATGCGCCGGCGATAGGAACAGCCCGATCGAAAAGCGAGGACCTTCAGAGCCGGCGATGCGGCCAAGGCCTTCAGATCCGAAAGCTCGCGAAACCGCGGCGAGGAGATCACAACGAGCTCCTCTTCGACGATCGATAGGCTCTTCAGTTCGGGATGAGCGATGGGGCCGGAGACGAACGCGCCATCCAGTTTGCGTCCGACGACCTCGCTGACGAGCTGTTCCGTCGGGGCAGCCTCCACCAGTACGTCGACCTCTGGATATTCTGCAGCATAGCGGATCAGGATCGGTGGAAGGCGAAGCGCTGCAGTGGTCTCCATGGAGCCGATCCTGAGTAAACCGCACGGCGTACCGCGGTCTGTGACGACGCGCTTGGCTTCGTCCAGAAGCTCTCCGACGCGCTCAGCATAGGGAACGAGCTGAATGCCGGTGGCTGTCAGTGTAACCCCTCGCCTGGAGCGATGAAAAAGCGGAGCACCGATTTCCTCCTCAAGCGATTTTATTCTCGCGGTGACGTTGGATTGCACCGTGTTGAGCACACCGGCAGCCCCTCCGATACTGTTTGCTCTCACCACCGCCTGGAAAAACCTGAGGTCGGCGCTGTTCATCGGCCATCTCCTTTTCAGATGAAAAACATCTGATCTAATCGTTTGTCTTAAGTCAGGTGTCGCAATAGCGTCAAAGAAAAATTTCCGGGAACATTCCTCAAACTGGGAGAAGTATTGATGACGATACGAACGCGTCTGACAGAATTTTTCGAAATCAAGCATCCCATCATCCTTGCCCCGATGACACCGGCCGCGGGTGGCGCGCTTGCGTGGCCGCGGGTGGCGCGCTTGCGTCCGCCGTCGCCGACGCCGGCGGTCTGGGCCTGTTGGGTGGGGGATATGCTGATCGTCAATGGTACGAAACAGAGTCGTCGCTGATTACCAATGAACGCGTTGGCTGCGGGTTCATCCCCTGGGCAGTCGAAGCCGACCTTGATCTGTTTGACCGCGCACTTGCGGAGCGTCCGTCCGCGATGATGCTTTCGTTTTCGGATCCGGCGAAGCTCGCGGCACGGGTCAAGCAGTCGGGTGTTCCGCTGATTTGCATGATCCACACACTCGAACATGCCCGGCGCGCAATCGACGTTGGCGCCGACATTCTTATTGTTCAGGGGACCGAGGCCGGCGGCCATGGCCTGGTCGCGCGGTCAACGATGCCCTTCGTTCCCGCAGTCGTGGATCTGGTGGCAAAGATTTCGCCTTCTGTCATTGTCGTGGCGGCAGGCGGCATTGCCGACGGTCGTGGCCTGGCCGCTTCGCTGATGCTCGGAGCAGACGGGGTCCTGATGGGAACCAGGTTCTGGGCTACGCGCGAGTCGCTCATCCATCCGGCAGCCAAGGACAAGGTAGTCGCTGCCTCTGGCGACGAGACAATCCGGACTTCCGTCTACGATATCGTCCGTCAGAAGGCTTGGCCCGCTGGCTATACCGGCCGACTGCTCAAAAACGGCTTCATCGACAAGTGGCACGGGCGGGAAGAAGAGCTGCGCACGCTGCATTCCGAAGAATTGTCGAAGGTCGAGGCGGCATGGGCCTCTGGCGACTATGACACGGCCAACGTGACTGTCGGTGAGGCGGTGGGCCTCATCAACGATCTGCCGTCGGCGAAGGACATCGTCCGCCGAACCGTGCGCGAGGCAAGCGAAAGACTTGGCGTCTACGCATTCGATCAGCGCATCGCGAGCTGACTTATCACGGCCCTGAAGAGAGGGCCGACTACTTTCAAAACATAAAGGGGAACTGCAGCACGCAACAGCTACAGGAAAGGGGCGACTCGGTCCGCAAACCAGGTATCTGTACCGTCGTCCTTACATCAAGCGCCGGCACGGTCATCGAATGGTACGACTTCTATCTTTACGGAATATCTTTACGGAAATCTGGCGATTTTCTTCTCAACGCTCTTCTACCCTGCCAATGAACCGACGGCAGCTGTTCTGATCAGCGTCGCAACCTTTACCACAGGCTTCCTCGTGCGCCCATTGGGAGCCCTGCTGTTCGGCAGCATCGGCGACCGCGTCGGACGCAAGAGCACGTTCTTGATGACGCTCATTCTGATGGGCATTGCGACCGCGCTCGTCGGCGTCTTGCCAACCTTTGAGACCGCGGGATATTTCGCGCCGATCGCTCTTGTGGTCCTTCGGCTCATCCAGGTATTGGCGATCGGCGGCGAATACGGCGGCGCGCCGTTTACGTCGCAGAACACGCACCGGCGAACCGGCGCGGGTTCTTCACGAGCTTTATCCAGACAACGGCAACCGTCGGCTTTTTTCTGGCGATTGTCGTCGTGCTTACGTGCCGGCTGTCGCTCGGCGAAGAACTCTTCAAGCAATGGGGTTGGAGAATTCCGTTCCTGCTATCATCGGTTTTGATCGTGCTGTCTCTTTATCTGCGCCTCAAGCTGAGCGAATCCCCGGTCTTCGAGGAGCTTCGCAAAGGCGGGAAGACCGCAAAGAGCCCAATCCGTCAGAGTTTCGCCACCGGTCATGGCGTGCGTGATGCAGCCTTTGCACTGTTCGGGGGCGACTGCCGGCCTAGGGTGCGTTTGGTATATTCGCACCGGCGACGTCCCAAGAAATGTCTCGGCCATGCTGGCTGGCGTGCTGGCCGATGCGACCAACCTCGGTCCGAAGCGAATGGCGAGCGCGTCCAAGGGCATCAGCGCGCACCAGATCGGCTGGATGCGCACCTTCCACGCGCGGTCCGAGACCTATCGCGCGGCGCAAGCATGTATCACCGATGCACACAACCGACATCCGCATTCTCGACTGTGGGGCAACGGAGCCGCGGTCGTGACCGGTCTCTCAGCGCGAGCAAGCGAACGCGTCATTGAAGCGCAGATCGAGTCGAGAGCTCATTTGATGAGCGATGAGTGGAAAGCATTCATGGCCATTGGTGAGAGCTTTGCCAAGCACGAGCCCGTGAAGCATTCCAGTGGTGAGTATGTTCGCGATGCCGTCCACGTCAATTCGGTAGAGGGCTTCAACTCCCGCGTCCGCCGTACCATCGCCGGCGTCTTTCATCATATCAGCCCGCAGCATGCCGACCTGTATTTCCACGAGGTTGGCTTCCGATGGTCACAGCGCGTGGTATCCGGGAGCGCCGTTCGGAAAACCCGGCATGGTCTAGAAGTCTTGAGGACCATCTGGTCGCGTGTGCCGCCGGCGCTGCAGCTACTGAGAGTTTTTCGCGTCGCCACGGGGCGCCAGATGCGCCGAAGCCTGGGTGAAGGAATCATCATCAATCAACCGTAGCTGCCTTTGGTTGATAAATGCCTCGTACGATTTTGAGCAGTTCTTGTTCCGACCCCATCATGCGAAGATCGTGTGACTGTCCAAGTTTTGGCAAACGAGAGGCATCCCACAGACGGGGCACTCGGCTGCTGCGGGTCACCTTCGACGACAGTCACACTTACTGATCTCGATTTGATTGTTGAACCTCGGTCTTAAGAGCAGCAGTGCTGACCTCAAGCTCCTTAACCGATGTCGAAATGAGTTTGGCCGCATGGCACGCGCAAGCGGAGCACCCTAGCCAGCCATTGTGCTTCAATCCGTGCTGTTTGCTCTCACAACCGCTTGGAAAAACCTGAGGTCGGCGCTGTTCATCAGCCATCTCCTTTTCAGATGAAAAACATCTGATCTAATCGTTTGTCTTAAGTCAAGTGTCGCAATAGCGTCAAAATTTCCGGGAACATTGAAGGAAAACCAAGCCATGCGCCAAGCAGCGCCCCGCTTTGCACTCGACCACATGGCGACGCCCGGACTCGACGTCAGGGCACTTTTCGCTTTTCCCCGTGACCAGGGCCTGACCGATGTCCAGATCCGCAGCCAACAACGCAGCAATGCTATTGCACGCGGCATGCCGGCGGCGGACGTCCGCTCTGCCGCCGCCGAAACAGGCGTTGGGATTATTTCCATCAATGCCTTGCAGCGCTTCAATGAGTGGACCCCCGCCCGCAAGACCGAGGCGAGCAAGCTCGCCGATTATGCGGCGGCCTGCGGAGCCAAGACGCTCATGCTAATGCCTGTCAACGACGGCTCCTGGCCCGCCAATGGCGAGCGCCGGGGCGATCTCCGCGTCGCCTTGAAGGCGCTCAAGCCGATCCTCCAGTCGCGCGGCCTGATCGGTCTCATCGAGCCGCTGGGCTTCCAGACCTGCTCGCTTCGATCGAAGAACGAAGCGGCTAAGGCCATTGCCGCCATTGATGGCCAGTCCGTCTTCCGCCTCGTGCACGACACGTTTCATCACACGCTCGCCGGGGAGCCATTCTTCTCCTGCGACCTGACCGGTCTCGTGCACATTTCAAGAGTGAACGATCCAATCCACTGGATTTACCCGGATCGCGTCCTATTCGGTTCCGACAATGGCAGCCAGATCCGGGCGCTGCTTGAAGGCGTTATGCGGGCCCCTTCTCATTCGCACCGTTTGTCGACGCAGCCCACCCGCTGGACGATCTCGCCGGCGCACTTGCCGCGAGCATCGATCTAGTCCAACAAGGGCTATTGACGCGAATGGCGGCGTGAGACGCGGGAGTAAATTAGGGGTGCCTGAGACGGCTTTTGGCGTCCCGCGGAGGAGTCATTCGAGACGCCTCCTGTAACAATATCTCTCGCATCCAGATGCTTGCCGCATCACTGTTGTGAAGGACGGGCCATTGGAGGGCCTCGGTGAATGCGGGAGCGGCAGCGGAAGTTCGACGATCCGCAGGGGCAAGGTTGTCTTGAAATGCTCAACCAGCCGGAAGGGCATGGTCGCTATACGATCTGTGCCTGAGACCATCGGCGGGATCATGCTGAAGGCCTGCACGATAATCTCGACACGTCTCTTCAGGCCATGCTCAAGAAAAACCGCTCCTCGATTGAGGGCTTCAGCTCGGACCCTGAGTAGTGCGATTAACGAACGTCACTTCGCTGGTCGAACGGCTGAACCGCTTCTATCGAGTCGTCGCCCGTGGCGCTTCCATTCCCTATGCTGCCTTCATTCGCGGTCCTCGCCAAACTGTTCAGACAAATCAAGCCAGCTCTCCCGAGGACAGACGCCGGCAAGCTGTGCGTGGACTTAGCGAAACAGCCATCCGCAATTTAGCCCTGTCCAGAGTTTGCGAAACACGCAAAAAAGATGAAAGTGCGATGTTCAGGCGCATCGGTGCGACTACACAGAGTTACGTCATTTGAAGTTATGCCAAGGGAGAAACGGTATTGGGCAACGGCTCAGGCGCTGGCGAACCTTTGAATGTTGCGCATGCATTGGAGCGCCGGCCGATTCGAGCACGATCAACGATCGCTGTGGCAAGCTCACGTCAATGTCCCCGAATTGCATTTCGCTACCACCAGACTACCCCGCTCAGGAGCGCGACGCCGGGAGCACTCCCGTCTCCTTGAGCAACCGGCCAGCGCCGTCAATCTTGTCCATGGTCCAGAGCATGAAGCGACTGTCGACATGGATGCTGCGATTGCGGTCTGCGGCATATGCCCAATCGGAGATCACTCCATCAAGCGTGCCATCGAAGGCGAGACCGACGAACTCGCCGCGCCCATTCAGCGTCGCCGAGCCGCTGTTGCCGTTGGTAATGTCGGCGGTGGACAGGAAGGTGACCGGTAACGTGCCCAGCGTCGGCGCGACATAGGGGCCATAATCCTGGCTCGGATCGCTGCGATAGCCGGATCTGGAGCGTCCAACTCACCCTTGCCCGTTTCTTTGGCTAGAAGTCCCTCGGCCGTGGTAAAGGGCATCCAGATCTGCCCGTCGCGTGTTCGCCCCGCCACCTTGCCCCAGTTGATGCGCAGCGAGCCATTCGCGTCGGGATACATCGGCCGGCCGATTGCCTGGCGGTAGGCACGCTGGCCGTGCATATAGATGGCGCGAGCCGCCTGGCTGCGTCCAGCGCGGTCCTTCGCAGCGTGCTTCGCAGCTATGTCGCCGGGATAGAGCGCGACCACCAGCTTGATGAAAGGATCGTCCGACGCCTCGAAGGCAGCAGCGGGCTTGTCGGGCCAGCCGAGCCGCGTTGCCGTGTCTGCGAGTTGGTGTCTGCATAAAGTCGGTCAAGGCCAATTTGGTCCAAAGCGCTTTCGAAAGTAGTATCGCGGTCCTTTGCATCCAGCCGGCGATATTCGTCGAGTGCGGCCTCGAACAGCTTTCGATCGATGTCTGGCAAATAGCCGCGCTCGATCTGCGTCAGCTGATCCAAGATTTCTTTACGGTCACGATCCTGAAAGCCGCTTTCACGGTCTTCATCGGCCTTCTCGTGCTCCTTTGTCCAGCGATAGAGAGTGCGTGCCGATGACAGTAGTTGCGCGCGATTGAGCAACGCCTGGCGCAGCCTCGCCAGCAAAGCCCGGCTATTTTCGCCCACCATCCCGTCCAGTTCGCGGTTTGCTGCGTCAAAAGCGCGTCTGCCGCACGGGTACTCGGCGACCCAGGCGCGAAAAGCTTTCTCCTCGATGGCCTTGCGCGCGTCGAGGCCGATCGCGTCGGCGCCGGCTAGATCGCCCCCAGCTTCTTCTTGTAGTTTTCCACGCCTTGCAGGATGGAGGCGTAGCGGATCTGCGCTTCGCGATTGCTTGCCGTGGCTCGGTTGATCTGATCGGCATAATCCGAGAGCAAACGCTGGGACAGTGGTTCGTAGTCGGCGAAGTTGAACCGGACTTCATCGGCGGTGAGGAATCGGTGGGTTGCGCCGGGAAAGCCGGCGACCATCACAAAATCGCCTTCTTGACG
This sequence comes from Mesorhizobium sp. WSM4819, assembly GCF_055811215.1. NCBI lineage: Bacteria > Pseudomonadati > Pseudomonadota > Alphaproteobacteria > Hyphomicrobiales > Phyllobacteriaceae > Mesorhizobium > Mesorhizobium sp. WSM4819. The sequence continues at coordinate 56,236 of NZ_JBVVQO010000037.1, read as the reverse complement.
CCTTCACGGGCTATGGGCAGCCAAATCTTTGGCCGGTAAGGCACATTGTCGCGCGCATAAAGCCGGGAGGAACCGTCAGGAGCGACATAGGCGCGATAGAAGCCGAAGTCGCCCGTGTTGCGCGGCCACATCCAATTGTCCGTTTGAACGCCGAAGTTGCCGATGCCGAGCGCGGGCGCGTAGACGAGGCGCACGTCCTCAATTTCAAGCTGGAGGTAGTAGAAGGCGCCGCCATAATAGGGCCTCACGTCGCAGCGGCGATCGGGCTGTTCTTCACATGCAGCTATTAGCGCCTTGCGGTTCGTGTCGAGCTGCTCATGGCGGGCAAAGCCGCTCAGCATGTCAGAGACGCCCCTAAGCATCTCGGTGGTCACATCCCGCGGCCAACCCGGACAACAACCGGCCTCTCAAATCTCCGCAAGGCGGTCATCTCTCCGCCCCCCAAAGGCGATCATGTGTCAAGAGGCCCAGTTCGCTTCTCTGCCGAGCCGAGCGTTCCGCTGCCCTGTATGTCGACAATGCCCTCTTGACCAGCCCCGCGCCAGCCTCGCATGCATCGCCGCCTAGGCTCGCTCTGCAGACACGTCACGGACTATTGAGAAATCGGTCCATGATCTCGCCGAAAGCTGCCGCCGCCGCGGGTCTCCCGGCTGCATCCTCGGGTGATGCTCGAGTGAGGCCCGGCAACATGAGGACGATCGCTCATTCGGCTCGGCGTTTCGTGCCCATCCACCTTCTCCCACAGGGGAGGCTGGGATGCAGCGCCTTCAAAGTGAGGAACAAATCACCTTCGCCGCGAACCTTTCACATTGTCTCGCCACCACCACCGTCGATGAAGTTTCGGACTCGCGCGGGCCGAATCGGGGATCGGCATCGCAGACCATGCGATCGATCTCGTCCCGACGGTTGCCAAAATTGAAAACGAGGCATAATTGCCCAGACATCCAGCTGCTTCGGAGGCTTGCTATGACTTTTGCTCAATCGGTCGGTGCGTTCTTTCGTCGGCTGAAGCCATTCATCCTGCTTTTCCTGTTGACTCAGTTCCTGGTCAGGCTGGCGCTGTCGCTGGTTTCGGCCAAAGACCTGTCTTTCCATCCGGCCGACTGGCTGGCTCCTTTCTTCACTGGCATCTGGTTCGATATCGTCACGCTGCTTCCAATCCTCGTGGTCTTTCTCCTCTTCCCGCTGCTCCTGCCAGTTTCGTGGGCCGGAAAGCGGTTTGACCGCGCAGTTGGGCTCTCGGGCTTCGCAATCTTCCTGTTTCTGATGGTCGTGCAGGGGGTCAGCGAGTATTTCTTCTGGGACGAATTCACGACGCGCTTCAATTTCATCGCGGTCGACTACCTCGTGTACACGCAGGAAGTGATCCAGAACATCATGGAGAGCTATCCGGTCGTGCCGCTGCTTGCCGGCATCGGCCTGTTGGCGGTCGGCGGGACCTATCTGCTCCGCCGCCAGGTGAAGGCAGGCTTCGCGCCGCATCCGCCGTTCGTGAAGCGGCTGGCGGTCTTTGCGACGATAACGGGAATGGCCGCCGCCGGCGTGTTGGTGACGCCCGATTCGATCACACGGCCGATGCCGAGCGCGATCGCCCGCGAACTCGGGGGCAACGGACTCTATGGTTTGGTTAGCGCCTTCTTCTCGAATGAGATCGATTTCGCGAATTTCTATCGGACCATACCCGAGAAACAGGCGGCCGAACGGACACGCGACCTTTTAGCGGAAGATCACGAGCCGTTCGAAAGCACCGATTTAAACGACATCACGCGTGACATTCGAGCCGAGGGGCCGATGCTGCGCAAGAACGTCATCCTGGTCGGCATGGAAAGCATGAGTGCGGAGTTCATGGGCACATTCGGCAATCCGAAAAGACTGACACCGAACCTTGACCGGCTGGCGTCTGAAGGCCTGCTTTTCACGGAAATGCGGGCGACCGGCACGCGCACCGTGCGCGGGCTTGAAGCGATCGCGCTTTCAGTCCCGCCGACCCCGGGGCAATCGATCCTGCGTCGCCCCGGCAACGACAATCTCTTCACCATTGGCTCTGTGTTCCAGGATTCGGGCTACGATACGCGCTTCCTCTATGGCGGCTACGGCTATTTCGACAACATGAACGCGTTCTTTTCCGGTAATGGCTTCGGTATCGTCGACCGCGCTACGATGGCGGCAGGCAATGTGCATTTCGCCAATGCGTGGGGCGTTAGCGATGAGGATCTCTATGACGAGGTGATCCGCCAAGCCGACGCCTCGGCGAAAGCCGGCAAGAACTTCTTCAGCTTCGTCATGAACACGTCAAACCACCGGCCCTTTACCTATCCAGCTGGCGCCATAGACATCCCATCGCCGGGCGGGCGCGACGGGGCGGTCAAATATTCCGACTACGCGATCGGGGAACTGGTCAAGAAGGCATCGGCGAAACCGTGGTTCAGGGATACCGTTTTTGTCTTTGTCGCCGATCATACGGCGAGCGTCGCAGGCAAGGTGGAGCTCGACATGAACAAATACCACATACCGTGCATCATCTGGTCGCAGGGCTTTGTCGAGCCCCGCCGGATCAACCGGCTGGCGAGCCAGGTGGATATTGCGCCGTCGCTGCTTGCCCTGCTGCAGGCTAGCTATCGCAGCCGCTTTTTCGGCGACGACCTGATCGAAGCGGACGAACCGGAGCGGCCGGTCTACATCTCCAACTACCAGAAGGTGGCCATGATCCTGCATGGCCGCACGACGATCCTCGAGCCCAAGAAGCAAATCGTCCAGATGAAGGGTGAGGAGGTGCAACCTGAAAGGGCCGTCGACCACAACGCGGTCGAAGATACCGTAGCCGTCTATCAATATGCCTCGCACTGGCGCGATATTTCACGCCGCATTCCAAGTGTTCTTGACAACGGCACGCGGGCACTCGGCCGGTCCGGTGTGCATCGCCTGCCAAACCCGAAGCGACGCGCGCCTCCGTCCAGGACCACACCCACCATACCGGTGCCCTAACAAAGCCACCGTGCCACAACGTCTTAGGAATGCCAGGTCTGCTCCGGTGATCGCCAAGAGGTGTGAGGAACTTAACAATCCCTTGCAAGACCCTTCGTGGTGGCAACGGCAATGGCCGGAACGGGTCCAGCCTGTCGTGGAAATACGTTGATTTGATAACGTGATTCCCGATCAGCGAGGTGAGTCGGGCTGAAGCGGTTTGTCGGGGGCGAGGATCGCCGGCAAGCGGCACTGCTTCCCGAGTGCCTGGACGATTACGTGACGCAGGACAATCCGGGGTGGCGACGGGTGCATCGTGGATCTGCTACTTTCGCGCGCTCCAGTTTGGGAGACGCAGCACGCGTTGCCCCTGTCGACAAACTGAGCCTCGTGCTGGTGGCGGTGTTCGGAGCGACATTCCTCAAGGAAATCGTTGTCGAACTGGGCAGGGGTTGCCTTGATCGCAACAGGCGCGGTTCTGGTGCGCTACAAAGCTTATTGCTCCGTCTTTAGGATCAGAACAGCCAAAAAAAGGTGGGCAGATAGCCAGCTACCTGGAGGTATTCGATGCCTTCGATGGCTGGAAAGATCGCCAGAAAATAGAGGGCATCGAAGAATGTGCTTCTTAATGCGTTCGTGGAGAACGTGTGCTGATGCTTGTCCTGATGCAGCCACGGCTTGGGCCAGAACCGCGGCGTTCTTGCCACATATGCTTCGAACTCCGGACCAAATTTGTCACGAAGAAACGTCTCTTCCTTTCGGGCAGTCATCCCGAAAACCGCGTAGGTGCACCCCCCAGAGCGGATGCAACGATGAGCGATCCGAACATGAGGCCGATGCCGAATGCTCCGATCGTCGAAAACAGATATAGGGGATTGCGAGTGATCCAGTACGGCCCGCTGACTGCCAACTCGCTGTTCTTCCGCCCCCCGACATAGAGGATGCTCCACAACCTCCCGATTATGCAGACGAGGATCAGAACAAAACCGATCATCTCGATGACCTCGTGAAGGCTAGATGCTTCATCCCAACCGGGGCGAGAGAATAGCAGCGAGCCAATCGCCGCTATGCTCAAGGCCTGGACGACCAAAAGTCTCTTCCGCTGATTAAATGGTTGCGGGGCAATGGAAGCGGACATCATGGTTCCTTCGACAAAGGCTTTTTCGGGGGCTCGCGCCAAGCAGTGCATCCAATGTCGACCGATCTGTCAGAAATGTGACGCGCTGTCCCTTTTCCTGGCGGCGACTGCTCGGTTTCAATGGCAAGCTCGATAGCCGATTGCAGTAGGCCTGACCCTTGGCAGATCCCTATGTCGGCAGCCCTTTGGAACTTGCCGGAAATTAAGGTCTCGGTGGATAAACCCGCATGGCTTTTGCTGGCAGGAAGACCGATGCGCGGGCGTGGATGGATCAAGGCGTTGCGTCAGGACGAGGCTCGGCAGGTGCGTGCGCGCATTGCGGAACTGGAGCGCGACCTCATAGCGCCCACACCTCAAGGACGCCATCGACGTTTCGAAGCCGGACATGAACTTCGCAATGCGAAGTCCCGCCTGGCGCGTCTCGAGGAATGCATCTCCGGAAATACCGGAGAAACATCGGCGTTAGCGGGAAGCTTCGCCGCTCTCAATGCTTGTAGCCGAACATCATCTCTCTGCTGCGGTCAAATCGATCCTCAGAAAATGCGGAAGGGAAGGCGGTCCAGCCAGGGCCGCGAATGGCTGGCCACAGCACCAAGTTCAATCGGCTGTGCAGTCCTGTACAAGGATTCCGAAAGCCACCTGTCGCTCGCGTCCCCTGTGGTTTCACACTGCCCGTCGATAGGTCCAGAGTTGTGCGGGGGGAACATTGCGAACGACGAAATCATAGTGAGAAACGATGTAACGGTCGGGCATTTTGAGCACCGGTGACAGAAGACCGTAGGTGATTTGGATCACAGGTCGCCCGGCGGGGACTCGTGCAAGCAAATCCTCGAGCAGTGTGAGGCGCTGTTGCATCGGAAAGCTCAACATCGGCACTGCGCTTATGACACAATCGAACTTTTCCCGGCGCTCCCCCAGAATTTCTTCCAAGGCAAACGCATTGCCCAAGCGGAAATCCACTCCCGGAAAGCGTCGCACCAGGCCATCATAAAAATCCTTGGAATATTCGACCGAAGTCACCCGATGCGGTTGGATGCCTCTTTCCAGGATGGCCCTGGTGATGACACCCGTCCCGGCACCAAGCTCCAAAACCGGCAATTCAGAATGCGGGTTGACCACACTAGCCATGCGGCGCGCCGCGTGGATCGACGTGGGCATGAGTGCGCCCACGCCTTTCTTATCCTTCTGCCAACATTTGAAGAATTGCACTTCTTCCTCAAGTTTCTTGCCAAGTCGCTCTTTCAATCGAAAGACCATATCCGCTCCCTTCTCCCGATCCGCGTCGGAGCGACTTTTTGTCGAAGTTTCGCTATATAAACAAGCCTGATTCACAGGGATGATTGCCGCGCCGGAGGCGCGAAACGCCCGCGCCGGCTGGCACGCCCTTGTCCACCAGGATCACGTTTTTCTCGCTCAGATGCGCGCCAGTTCTTCCTGTATGGAAATCTCGGTCATGGCTCGCGAGCCCCTCTCGGCTCATCGAGCAGCCGTATCTCCGGCTGCACCATCAGCGCCCGCGGGACGCACACAGGTTCTCATCTGCTGCGCGTTTCGCCAGGCGCACAGCAGACAGCGAGGCCGCTACGGCCGCAAAAAACCCGCGACGGCGGCTCGATTCCGGGACCGGTCCGCCATTTTTGGCAGGTGATCTGTGCAAGTGCGTCGCTTGGATCACCCCAGCTATCTCGTGGCCGCCCCATTGCCAAACGTCCTCTTTTCAACCGGCCGAGCCTCCCAGTCGCCGGATCAATGATGACGATCCCCTCTGAATAGTTCTTTGGAGAGCCTGACGGTCTTCGCCGTCTTACCGTGGTTTCGGCTTGCCATGGCCTTACCTTCTCTGCCGCGCAGGCGGCACAGAGCTATGACTCTACCGTGCATTGGCCTTGGAAAATACGACGGCTGGACCACAATAATGAGGTTTAGGCTGAAGACTTTTCAGGGAAACCATCAAAAAGGAAACAGCAGCTCTTCCGGTCTTTACGAGCCCGGCCGTTCCTATCGGCCGGTAATCATCGCAGGCCATAGTGCCTGTCCTTCGACGACCGGAGCCGAAGCCATTTTTCTGCTAGCAGCTTCACGCTGGGTCCTGTTCCAAGCCGAAGCTCGCTGGCATGGCGCATAGGGCATCAGGAACCGCTTTTGGCGACGACGTGAGTTGGCGCCGGCCAGAAACGCGACCTGCTCTGCAGCACCCTAAGCCGTTTGTTGAGCGGCGCGTACTCCGAATGAGCATTCGAGGCGAACAGCGTTTCCTTTGAGTGGCAAAGAACAGCACCTGATGCTTTATAGTCTAGCAAATCGCTGGACATACTAGCGCGAAATTCGGAGCCTTCCCAAAACTGGAGCAAGACGATGGTGTTAGCTGTGGAGAGATTTTCAAGAAGGAGATTTGGTGGGTTCGTGACCGCGTTCGCGGTAGGCTTGGTCGCTTCTTTCTCCCCCTCATTGCGCAGGCGGGTAGCCCGGACGCTGGCAAACTGCCGACCAACATCCCGGCGGGCACTGTCCTTCGTATCGGCGATTCCCGAGACGCAAAGGGCGCTGGAATTATCGGGGCTGATCGATCAACTGCCGTTCGAGGTCGAATGGGCCAATATCAGCGGCGGCCCACAGACAATCGAAGCCTTTCGCGCCAACGCATTTGGACGTCGGATCGGTTGCCGACATTCCGCCCATCCACGCGACCTGGACTGGGCTCAAGGTCAAGATCATTGCCGCGAAGTTCCGTAAGGAACCGGTTGCGCACCCGATCTATCAACTCGGCATTGCACCGGGAGTCGAGGTCAAGACGCTCGCGGATCTGCGCGAAAAACGGATTGCTTTCAGCCCCGGTCAGGCACAGGGCGCGCTGGTGTTGAGGGTCCTGCAGGCCGCCAGCCTGGAAAACGAGGATGTAGATCTCATCGAATTGCCCAGCAAAGGCGATGCCTATCCGGTGGCACTTTCCGGCAAGCAAGTCGACGTCGCGCCGATCTCGGGCGTCCTCATCAAGCGCTATCTGCGCCAGTATGGCGCCGACGGCGCTACCACCATCCCGCACGGCTTGCGCGATGATCCAGCCCATCTCTATGCCCCACAAGCCGTGCTTGAGGACCCGGCCAAAGCAGCCGCTCTCGGCGAATATGTGCGCTACTGGGCGCTAGCCGCCCGTTGGGTGGAAGAGCATCCCAAGGAGTGGATCGAGGGGTACTACGTCGCCACCCAGGGCCTCAACACAGAAGATGGCCAGTATCTGGTCGACGCTGATGGTCAGTTCGACATCCCCTCCGACTGGAACGACCTGATCGTGCGCCAGCAGGCGACGATCGATCTCCTGGCCAAGGAGTTGAACAAGCCCGCGATCAAGGCCGAGGACCTGTTCGACAGGCGCTTCGAGGCGATCGCCACAAACGCGCTGAACGCCTCCTGACGCCTGCTTTCCGAGACCGGAGACGACACCGATGAACGCATTCTCCAACACCGCCGCAGTTGCCCCAAAATTCTGTAGAGATAAGGTACTTTGTTCTGATGTTTTCACGTCAGTGGGAAAAACGGCGCTGTTAGCCGCATGGCAAAGGGGGTGACGGTTTAGGAGCGGGATGCGGCGCCAAACGCACGCCGGATCAGCGGCGGCGCGCTTGCAGTTGGAAATTTAGCCGAGAAGGGGAGGGAAATCGGCGAAGCACAGCTGCAATCAACCAAGCGGCGACAGCCTCGCCAAGGTATCCCCCGCCTGTCGATTCGAAGCAGCTGTATGAAACGTTGCTTCAAACGCAAGAACTCGCGGGACGCGATGATGTCCCTGGTCCTCGGCCTCTCGAAGGCCACAGTGATTTCTTCGTGGATGCGACCTGGCTGTGCCTGCATGACAATGATTCGATCCGAAAGCAGCAAGGCTTCGTCGATATCATGCGTAACGAAGACGATCGTCGTTCTGAACTGCTCCCAAACCTCGAGCAGCAGTTCCGGATCCTGGGGTCGTTTGCGGGAGGGCGAAACGACAAGCACAGGTCCCTGACCCGCATGATCGTTTGCCTGCTAGTTTGGATTCCCGGGCAAAGGGCTTTGCATTGAGGCGGACGGGGCGGCCCGAGTGTCTTTTCTTCAGCCTTGGCGCGATCGAGGCCGGTCTGGGTGCGTTCGACGAGAAGATCCCGCTCGAACTGGGCGACAGCGTTGAGGACGTTCATCGTCATCTTACCGGCTGAGCTTGCCAGATCGACGCGGCCAAGTGCGAGACTGTGAACCTTCACGCCCATCTCCTCGAGCTGAGCGACGGTGGTGCTGACATCAATCGCGTTGCGACCGAGACGATCAAGCTTGGTGACGACCAGGACATCGCCATGCTCCAAACGATCGATCAGGCGGCGGAAGCCTGTCCGCTGGGCAATGGCAGTGCTGCCGGAGATGGTTTCGGAGACGATGCGACGGGATTCGACATGGAAGCCCCGCCGACTGGATTTCCAAGATCTGGTTGTCAAACCGTCTGGCCGATGGTCGAGACGCGGGCATAGGCTTTGCAATCTGCAAAGTGAGATTGCTTCTGATAAGGAAACGGAATTCGTAGGCGGGCGCCACTCCGCTGCTACAACCCCCGTCGTTACCTTGCTTCGTGATGCCGAAATACATTCGAGTGGCCATGATGTTTGCGCCAGACCATTATTAATCACTGCAGAGTGCTTCCAGCCCGGAATAGAGCTCCAGCGCTTCCGGGTTGGCCAGCGCCTCCTTGGTCTTCACCGACCGTCCGTGGACGACTTCGCGCACGGCGAGCTCGACGATCTTGCCGGACTTGGTGCGCGGAATGTCGGCGACCTGGATCACTTTGGCCGGTACATGACGCGGTGACGCACCGATGCGGATCTTGGTCTTGATCTTCTTTTCGAGATCGGCGTCGAGCGTCAGGCCCGGTACCAAACGGACGAAGAGGATAACCCGGACGTGGTCGTCCCAGTCCTGGCCGATGCAGATGGCCTCGGCGACTTCATCGAGCTGTTCGACCTGGTTGTAGATCTCGGCGGTACCGATGCGCACGCCGCCGGGATTGAGGGTGGCATCCGAGCGGCCGTGGATGATCAGGCCGCCGTGTTCGGTCCATTCGGCGAAATCGCCCTGGCACCAGATATTATCAAAGCGCTCGAAATAAGCCGCGCGGTATTTGGCGCCATCAGGGTCGTTCCAGAAACCCACCGGCATGGAGGGGAAGGCTTTGGTGCAGACCAGTTCGCCCTTCTCGCCATGGACCGGTTTGCCTTCATCGTCCCAGATGTCGACTGCGAGGCCGAGGCCCGGCCCCTGGATCTCGCCCTTCCAGACCGGCTTGACCGGATTGCCGAGCACGAAGCAGGAGACGATGTCGGTGCCGCCGGAGATGGAGGCGAGCTGGACGTCCGGCTTGATGCCTTCATAGACGAATGAAAAACCTTCCGGCGAAAGCGGCGAGCCGGTGGAGGTGATCAGGCGCAATTCGGAGAGATCGTGTGTCTTGAGCGGCTCGATGCCGCCCTTGCGCACCGCATCGATGTATTTGGCCGAGGTGCCGAAGACGGCGAAGCGTTCCTCGGCTGCATAGTCCCACAGGATATTGCCCGAGGGCGCGAAGGGCGAGCCGTCGAACAGGCAGAGCGTGGCGCCGCTCGCCAGACCCGAGGCCAGCCAATTCCACATCATCCAGCCGCAGGTCGTGAAGTAGAAGAGGCGATCACCATCGCCGATGCCGGAATGGAAGCGGTGTTCCTTCAGGTGTTGCAGCAGCGTGCCGCCGGCAGAATGAACGATGCATTTCGGCACTCCGGTCGTGCCCGAGGAGAACAGGATATAGAGCGGGTGGGCGAACGGCAGCGGCTCGTATTCCACGGGCCTCGCGGTGAAGGGGATGGTCGCGGCATCCATGGTGCGGCCACCGGCGAGCGATGCGGCCAGCGCTTCGGCGTCGCCGGCGTAACCCACGACCATGACGGGGCAGCCGAGCTTGGGCGCGACGTTCCGGACCTTGTCGGAGACGTCCTGCAGCTTGCCGTTGTACCAGTAGGCATCGCAGGTGATGAATAGGCCCGGCTCGATCTGGCCGAAGCGGTCGAGCACGCCCTGCTCGCCGAAATCGGGCGAGCAGGACGACCAGATGGCACCGATCGAGGCGGAGGCCAGCATGCAGGCGATTGTCTCCGGCATGTTCGGCATCATGGCCGAGATACGGTCGCCCTTGCCTATGCCCATCGCGCGGAAGGCTTGCTGTAGCTTGGATACGGTGGAATGGAGCTGATCCCAGCTCCAGCGATAGCTCATCTTGTCCTCACCACGGAAGATCAGCGCGTGTTGGGGACCGTTCTTGATCAGGAGGTTTTCGGCGAAGTTCAGGCTGGCGTCGGGGAAGAAGCGAGCATGGAGCATAACATCGCCGTTGATGAGATCGCGTGCCCCGGGCTGTCCAATCACGCCGCAATAATCCCAGACGGCAGACCAGAAACTGCCGCGTTCATCGATTGACCATTGATGAAACGCATCATGGTCAGGTAGATCAGCCTTGTAGGTACAGGTGCAGAATTCGCGAAACCTCGTGATTGCGCTCGTGCGAATCTCGTCTGCGCTGGGCTGAAATAAGGGTGAGTCGATCATCGACAAGTTCCTTTGAACCAAATGTTATGCGGCCGCGGTGTAGATAACAGGCCGATGCGTCGCAGGAGCCCAACACCACCAGATTTCGCCTTAGTGCCACTAGGTGCCTTCTCGGCGTTTAACCGACCAGATTAACGCCCGCGTCCCGACAACACGCGAGCGCCTTGATCGCCAACCCGCCAGGATGAACAGAGGTTAGTTGCGCCGCGATAAGCGCGCAGCGCGGCCTGACACACGTCCTGCATCTCGGGACAACTAGCCTAAGTAGGACGCGATGACGGCAGGATCGTCCCTTATCTCTGCTGCTGGTCCGGACAGTGCAACGCGCCCCTGCTCAACGACGTAGGCATGTTGTGCATACTCAAGCGCAAGCATGGCGTTCTGTTCGACGATCAGCACACCGATCCCGCTTTCGCGCGAATAGTCGCTGATGGCCGAGATGAGCTGCTCTTCGACCATAGGGGCGAGGCCAATGGACGGTTCGTCAAGCAACAGCATCTTCGGTTGCGCCATCAGTGCCCGGCCAAAAGCAAGCATCTGCTGTTCACCGCCGCTCATTCGACCTGCTTGTTGTTTTTGACGGTTGGCGAGCACCGGAAAGAGCTCGAAAATTCGCTCCAGCGTCTTGCGCCGCCTTGTGGGATCAGGCCGAACGGTTGCGCCGAGCAAAAGGTTCTCTAGGACCGACAGTTTCGGAAAAAGCTCACGTCCCTCTGGCACAAGAGAGATGCCCTTGCGCACGATGTCATCTGGTGCAAGCCCATTGAGCTTTGCACCGTCCAATCGGATTTCGCCGGAGGCGAGTTTGACGAGACCGCAGATAGCATTCATCAGGGTCGTCTTTCCCGCGCCGTTGCTGCCGACGACCGCGGTCACTTGCTCAGTGCTGGCCGTAAAGCTCATCCCATTGAGCGCGCGGACGCCACCATATTCAAGTACCAGATCTTTCGCCTCAAGCATCACTATTCCTCTTCCGACCAAGATACGCCTTAATCACTTCAGGATGACGTCCGATTTCCTCAGGCGTTCCTTCCGCAATGACGCGGCCAAAATTCAAAACGGTGATCCTGTCACACAGACGCATCACCGATTTCATGTCGTGCTCAACGAGCAAAATCGAGATTCCATCTGCTCGCAGTTGTTCAACCCGTGTCGAGACCTCTGCCTTTTCGGTTGCATGCAGCCCTGCCAACGGTTCGTCCAGGAGCAGTATTCGAGGGCGGGTCGCCAGCGCGGTTGCGATGCTTAGTACGCGCCTCAAACCACCTGGAAGGTTCCCAGCAGGCTCATTGGCGCGTGATGCAAGCCCCATCCGCTCCAGTGCCTCGAACGCAGCAATATTGATCTTCGCGGTCTCTCCGGTCGGTATCCATCTCTTAGGGTTCCACGCTGACCCCTGTGCAGCTCGGACGCCGAGCGCCACGGCTTCAAGCAGGGTTCCTGAAGTGTAGACCCTCGTAAGCTGAAATGTTCGAACCAGGCCCAGCCTGGCAATACGATGCGAGGGGAACCCTTCGACGCGAACACCATCCAGGCTGACGTCACCGGCAGAAGGTTTCAAGCTTCCGCTTATTAAATTCATCGTCGTCGACTTGCCCGAGCCATTCGGCCCGATAAGGCCGCGGATTTCGCTCCGTCCGAGCTTGAGCGACACTCCATCTACCGCTTTCAAGCTGCCGAAGATCTTGCTTAAATTATTGATCTCAAGCATTTTTAGTCCTCCAGACCATGAGGCGGCCACGCGCCCATTGTCCGAAGAGTATTGCGATGATGACAAATACGCCCCAGATCATCGGGACGAATTCAGGGACAAATCTGAAGATTTCTTCGATCAGCGTAAGAAACAGCAGTCCGAGAATTGGACCGGAAAAACGGGTCGTGCCACCGATCACACAGGCCGCGACGACCTTGAACATCAGCATCGCATTTATATCCGATGGCGAGACGATGCCGTTGTAAGTGGCGAACAAACCGCCCGATATTCCGGCGCCGAATGAGCCAAGTATGAACGCCAAGGCGCGCAACGCCCAGGCATCGATCCCGATCGACGACGATAGTGCCTCGTCCTCGCCGACAGCCTTGATCTTCAAGCCGGCATCGGAGGCATCCAGTGACGCGTAGAAGATGCCCAACAAGACCAGCACAGCGGCCACCAGGCATAGGAACTCCAGCGTCGACGACGGATTAGGCAGGATTTCAGGCCGCTCGATAAAGGCGATGCCCGATGTGCCGCCAGTGATTTCCCGGAACTGAATGAAGCATTGGCGCAGTGCCTCTCCCGCCGCAAAGGTAGACAGGAAGAAGTAATATTGGCGGGTCCGAAGCACGGGGTAGGACAGCAGCCCTGCAAATAGCGCCGCGAACAATCCTCCTGCGACTATTGCCACCAGCACCGGCAGGTCGAATGGCGGCTTCGAAAGGATTGCAACGGAGTAGCCGCCGATCCCCATGATGGCGATATGAGCGAACGACCAACCTCCCATTGTCGTGATGGTGCGATACGACAGAACCAGGATGGAAGTCATGCCGAAAAGCACGAGGACACCAAGCATATAGTTACTGCCGACGAAGCCCCCGACGACAAGCGCGGCGCCCAGTGCGCACACGGTCATTAAATCGCGTCGGAACGCACTCATTATTCCTTCTCCCCGAACAGGCCAGATGGCTTAACACTCAGGACGAACAGCATGACGGCCGCACTCGTGAGAGCGAGAAAACGTCCGGCACCGAACTGAGACATGAGGGTATCGAGGACACCGAAAATAGCAGCGGCAGCAACCGCGCCCCAGATGTTGCCAATACCGCCAACGATGATGATGATGAACGCCTTCCATAGCGCACCCGCCCCCATGAAGGGAGAGATCTGGCTGATGGGACCCATGGCCGCACCGCATATGCCCGCGATCGATGATCCGAGGATGAGGGTAAGTCGGCCCACCTTCTCGGTTCGTATACCTTGCAAGAGGGCGCCACGCGGATTTTGAGCCACAGCGCGAATGCGCCGGCCTGCCTCGGACCTCATGAGGAATACCCACAGACCGGCTGCTAGCACGGCGACCGCCCCAATGACGACGAGTCTCGATGCCGGAAGAATGGCGCCGCCGAAGTTCACGACGCCTCGCATCGGCGGGGCGATCGAAAGACCAACGGGCCCAAAGATTTGAACGACAATCGTCTGAATGACATACGACAACGCAAGCGTTGATATGAAAATCGCCAAAGGCTTGTCGCCGAGTGGCACGACCATGGTTCTGTGTAGCACCAGGCCGAGCAGCCCGGTCACCGCCGCCGCAACGATTGCACCGACGGCCCATGCGACTGGACCACCCACCTGGGGTGAGAGAGTCGAAATACAGAGATATGTTGCGTATGCGCCGATCATGAAGAATTCGCCATGGGCGAAATTAATGATTCGCATCACGCCGAAAACCAATGCCAGACCGAGGGCGAAGCAAAGGTAAAAGGACGTGAGCGATAGGCAATTCAGTAAGATTTGCATCGGGTCAATCACCTGAGAGAGGTCGGAGTAGCCGCGGCACGTCCGCGGCCACCTATGCCGATAAGCCTCACTTTGCCGAGACTTGACCGCCTTCAGAGAGTGCTAGCAGCGCTGCGTCTTTGTGAGCGTTCCACCAGGCAGCAACATCAACGACGGCGGTAACCTTTACACCACCCTTGTCGTCCGTCACGTAGATCGGGAGTGGAGTCATCAGCCAGTTGTTGGCACCGAAGATTTCCGATCCACCCCAGCGCGAAGGTCCGAAAAGCGGCTGATCCACGGTATCGCTTGCGAAAAGCGCGTCGCGCACGCCTGCGCCGGTGGGATCAGAGGACTTCTGAATCCCCGCCTCGATGGTTGTCATCGCTGCGTAGGCGACCGACGCGAGCGCCGACCATTCCTTCTCGCCGAACTTCTCGACGTAGGTCTTATAGAACGCCGACACGCGCGGGCTGAAGTTCGGCTCGGAAGCATCGACGACATAAGCGCTGAAGATCCGGCCAGCTACTTCTGCAGCCGGGACACGTTCCGTTACCAGGCCCATGGTCCAGCCTTCGCTGCCGTAGAGACCCTTGTAGCCCAACTGCTCCATCGCCTCGACGAACAGGGCCTGCTGTCCAGGTGTGAAGCCCAGCTCGACGATAAGGTCGGGATTGGATGCCATTACCGGCGTGGCCAGGCCGAGCATATCCGACGTTGATGCCGGATCGTAGGGCTGCGAGTAAACGATCTCGACGCGATCCAGGTAGGGAGCCAGGCCTGCCTTGTAATAAGCAAGCGCCGCCTGGCCGAAAGAGTGGTCTGCCGTTACGATTGCGACACGCTTGATCTCCGGCCGGCTCTCCAGGAGATGGCTGACAAGAAACATGTATGACGCCGGTGAGCCGGTGACCGAACCGATGAGGAACGGGTACTTCGGGCCGAGATAGCCGGCACCATAGCTTGTTGTCAGAACCTTGTTTTCGGTAGTGATCTCGGCGACCGCCTGGCGTGAAGCAGGTGTAAAGGTCTGGAGAATGAAGCTCACCTTGTCATCAAGAATTGCACGGCGGAAAGCGTTCAGCTCATCACCGGCTGTGTAGCAATTGTTGTCGTAGCCAGTTACCTCGATCTTATGCTTCTTGCCCGTTGCGTCGGCGATACCGCCGTTCGCGTTGAATTCTTCGGCCCAAAGCTGAACACCGCGAGTAATCGGAACGCCCCATTGAGCGCACTCGCCTGCCTGTGGCTGGACCACTCCAACTTTGATCGTATCTTCGGCGGCCGCTGAAGTTCCTAGAGCACCGGCAAGTGCGCCGGCGATCAGCAGTCTTGTAAGCGCGTTCATTTCACTTCTCCCTGTGTTGAAGTTCCCCTATGTTTCTACCGGAGTATTTCGGTGTTACCGCACACACCCAATGACTGCCCCGAGATTGATCTGCCTGCATCGGACGCGACGAAAACCGCCAGATCCGCAATTTCCTCAGGTTCGATCATTCGACCCAGTGATATTGTCGCGACTTCATCGGCCTCGATTTCAGCGAGCGGGCGTCCTGTAAGTTCTGCCCGGGCGGACATCACTCGCTCCATGCGCGGCCCACGGACGGACCCGGGAAGGATTGCGTTCACGCGGATGCCGAACTGGCCGACCTCCATCGCGAGCGATTGGGTAAGGCCGATCACGGCCCATTTGGCCGCCGCGTATGGCGTCCTCATCGGCATGCCGAGTCGTCCGGCCGCTGAGGACATGTTGAGGATAACCCCCGACCGCTGCGTCTTCATCCCGGCCATCACACCGCGAATGAACAAGAACTGGGCGGTGAGATTGACATCGACCGTTCGCGCCCACTCCTCGGGCGAGACGTCCTCGATCGCAAGCGTCGGACCGGCAATGCCGGCATTGTTGAAGAGGATGTCCACTCCGCCACCCAATCCCGCGAGCATCGACTGGAGAGCGGCTGGAACGCTGGCGGGGTCAGCCACATCGCATACGACTGCAGTGGCTTCGGGATATTCCGAGGAGAACGAGCTTACCGAAGCGGGATCAATGTCACAGACTGCGACCCGCGCACCGGCTTCAATCATTTTCTTCGCGACGACCCTACCGATACCGCTGGCACCGGCAGTGATGAT
Organism: Mesorhizobium sp. WSM4819; assembly: GCF_055811215.1. Classification (NCBI taxonomy): domain Bacteria; kingdom Pseudomonadati; phylum Pseudomonadota; class Alphaproteobacteria; order Hyphomicrobiales; family Phyllobacteriaceae; genus Mesorhizobium; species Mesorhizobium sp. WSM4819. Next base: position 39,926 of record NZ_JBVVQO010000037.1, on the reverse strand, counting down.
TGCGCGCTTGCCAGAAAGAGGGCTCATGCTGCTGCTCCCAATCCAAGGCGATCGCGGGTCGCGGCGGATGACATAATCCGCACACCCATGCGTTCGACGATTTCGTGCGCGCGCTGCACAAGCGCGACGTTCGTCGCCGGAACAGCCCGTTCGAGCCAGATATTGTCTTCGAGACCGACACGCACGTTCCCACCAAGCAGAACAGCCTGGGCGACCATCGGCATCTGCATGCGGCCAACGCCGAATGCGGACCACACAACGTCGGCGCCGCGGGCTGCATCCGCCATGGCCTTCATTGCCGTCGTGGTGGCCGGAGCGCCCCAATTCACGCCTAGGCAAAATTGGATCATTGCAGGGCCGGCGAAGACGCCTTCGCCGATGAGCTTCATGACAAAGTCAAGGTGGCCGAGATCGAATACCTCGAGCTCGGGCTTTACACCGTAACCCCGGATCAAAGCCGCACCTTCGCGAATTTGCTCGGGCGTGGAAATGTAGACCAGATTGCCTTCACCGACGTTGTATGAGCCGCAGTCAAGCGTGCAGACGTCGGGTCGCAGCGCCTCGACGTGGAGGAGCCGGGTCTTCTGGTTGACGAGATCTGTGCCAGCGACGGCCTTGGTCGGATACTCGGCGTCGAGAACGAGGTCGCCGCCCATGCCCGCCGTCATGTTGACGATGATGTCCTTGTTGCGATTACGAACGCGCTCAAGCACTTCTGCATAAAGTTTGACATCGCGACTTCCGTCCGTCGTCTCCGGATCGCGAACATGGACATGGGCGATCGCGGCACCGGCTTCGGCGACGGCCAGAACGTCGGCGACGATCTGTTCAGGCGTCACGGGGACATGCGGGTTCTTCTTGGGCCCTGCTCCGGCGCCGGTCACGGCACAGGTGATAAAGATTTCGTTGTTCATGCTTGTTGTCTCAGCTTGGAGGTTTCGTCTGAAAGAATTTCAAGAGTTTTGGGGTCGATCGCCACGCCGTAATCCCGGCGTGCGGCTTCCGCCGAAATGTAGCCGTCGATCACGTCTTCGCGGACACGCTCAGGATTACGGGAGCGCGCAACGCCCCAGCCGCCGCCACCCGTGGACAGGAATTCGAATGCTTCGTTCGGCCCGAATTTGTGGGATGACAGAAGCGGAGAGCGCCAGGTGCCATCCGGCCTCGGGCCACCGATGATCTCGCGGCGCCCATTGCCATATTCCTGCACCAGCACCTGAACGGGACTCATGCTGCCGCCGTTTACGCCGGGGCTTCCCTCGATGGTTCTGGATGTCTCGATCGAAAGCTCGCCGCCATTGAGAAAGCGGAACTTGAACCGCGCGCCCAGACCGCCCCGGTTTTCGCCCGGGCCGCCTGAATCCTGGCGAAGGTCGAAGGCTTCGACGACGACCGGGTAGAGCAGTTCGGCCGCTTCCGCTGGCATGTTGGTGCAGTTGCCCAACGGATCCAGCGTCACGTTCAGCCCATCATTGTATGGCGTTCCGCCCCAGCCGCCCGCCGGGATGTCCGAGAAGACATCAATGCGCCCGCCGGCACCGCGAACCGCAGCAACGAACCAGTTTGCATCGGCGCATGTAGGAGCGATCGCAAGATCGGGGATGGCCTTTGCCACGGCCTGCCAGATCGCGCTCTGTACTTTTCCGGACGTTACGGTGGTGCAGCCGACGACAGGAGCGGGCCAGCGCGCATTAAGCCAGCAGTCATCCGGAAGGCTCAATGTGATTGGCGCAAACATGCCTGCATTCGGCGGCGCGTCGGGCGCCAGGAAGAACTGCAGAGCGGTGTATACGGCGGCGGTCGTGTTCGCGAAGGGCGAATTGATCGCGCCGGCAACCTGGGGATCGCTTCCCGCGAAATCCACGTGCAGGTTTGAGCCCGAGACGGTCAGCTTGACCCGCGCCCAGACCTTGGCATCGGTGATGCCATCGGAATCCGCGTAGTCGGCGCCTTCGTAGACACCATCCGGTATCTTTTCGATTTCTGCGCGAACGATCCGTTCGGTGTAGCGGATCATGTCGTCCATTCCCTGGAGCAGGGTCGCGCGGCCGTATTTGCGCGCGGTAGCCTGGAGTTCATCCTCGGCAGCCAGCAGAGCGCCCATATGGGCTTGCAGGTCGCCGCGGATGTAATGCGGCGTGCGCGTGTTTCGCAGCAGGATTTCGAGAAGGTCCGGATCGACCTCATAGTTGCGATAGAGCTTCAGTGGGGGAAGCCGAAGCCCTTCACCGGCGACGTGCGTTCCAAAGCCCTGGCCACCAGGGCCGCCACCCCCAAGATCCATCCAGTGACCGCGGCTTACCGCGAAACCGATAAGCATGTCTTCATGGAAGACAGGCATGGTCAGCGTCACATCGTTGATGTGGGTGCCGCCGTCATAGGGGTCATTCAGCACCACCACATCACCCGGCCGAAGCGTCTCGATGCCGAACTTCCGCGCCACGGCCTGGACGCTGAAATGCATCGCCGCCAGATGAACGGGGCAGTTTGCAGTCTGACCGACCAGACGCAGCGCGGGGTCATAGATCGCGTTCGAAAAGTCGAGATTTTCCGAAAGGATCGGCGAGAAGGATGACTTCTGCAGAATCACCGTCATGCGGCGGCAAACATGCTCGAACGTGTTGCGAAGCACTTCGAACGTGATTGGGTCGATTGAGGTAACCATTATGACCTCTCCAAGATGCAGTTGCGGGCGGAGTCAAAGCGTGCCACCCAACCCGGTGGAATGACGATGCTGGTGTGCGGATCTTCAATGAGAGCGGGGCCGCTGACCTCGACCGCGCCGGCGGCGTCGTGAACCGGGCTGTCGGTCCAGCCGCCAAACCAGACCTTGCGTTCAGCCTGACGTGGCGAGCCGATCGCGGAACTCGTACTAGATTGCAGAATGCCAGCGGGTGATGGCGCTTCCGCCGTGACTGCCAGTGCGACAATCTCCACGGGGAAATCGTCCGACCGGACACCGAACTCTCTCTTGTGCGCACCGTGGAAGGCCTCAGCCAGGCGATCGAGGTCGCGTCGCTCGATAGCACCCCGGTCCTGCACGACGTCCACTTCGAAAGTCTGACCCGCATACCGCATGCGCATCACGAAGCTAACCTGCACGCCGTCTGCGCTGGCGCCCTGCCCAAGAAGGGCTTCGACGGCTGCATCACCCAGGTTCTTCAAGCGGAGGCCGATTTCGTCGAGCTCCTTGGCGACGAGCGGGGCGTAGTAGAAAACTTCTTCGTCGTGCTTGATTGCCAGTCGCAGCGCTCCATAAGCAGAGGCAACACCGGAGTATCTGGGGACGATGACCGTCGGCGTGCCGAGCGCCTCGGCGACTGCGCACGCGTGCAGCGGTCCTGCTCCGCCAAAACTCGCAAGCGCGAAATCGCGAGGGTCTCGGCCGCGAGATGCAAGGACAAGCTTGACGGCTTGTGCCATAGCCTCGGTCGCGATCCGCAGCATGCCTTCGGCACATTCCTCGATGCTAAGTTTCAACTGAGACGAAACGGTCTCTACGGCTGCGCGAGCCGCTGCGACGTCCAGTTTAAATTTACCCGAAAGATCCGGGCTAATCCTGCCGAGCACCAGATTTGCATCCGTGATCGTCGGCCGCGTTCCACCTCGCCCATAGCAGGCAGGCCCGGGAACCGAACTTGCGGACATGGGGCCGACGCGGAGTGAGCCACCGCTGTCGATCCAGCCGATCGAACCCCCGCCGGCGCCGATTGAACGGATGTCGAGCATCGGCACTGCGACCGGAATGTCGAACTCAATTTCATATTCGCGGGTGATGAGGCCCTCACCATCCTCGACGATGGATGCGTCGAAGCTTGTTCCGCCCATATCGGTGTGAATGATGTTTACCGAGCTGGCCGTACGTGCGATTTCGGACGCATATCCGACGCCGCCTGCAGGCCCCGACTCCACCAGTTCCTCGACACGGAGACGCGCCTGGTTGACGGACATCATCCCGCCATTGCTTTTCAGGATCATGAGATTGCCGGTAAACTCCGCTTCACGGAGCCGGGCCTCAAGACGCTCAAAATAGTCGGCCATCACCGGCAGGATCGTGGCTCTCACTGAAGCCAACGTGAAGCGCGTGTGCTCTCGGAACACCGGCTTGACATCCGCCGAAGGAATTGCCCGCACGCCGGGCAATGCGGCTGTGATGATTTCGGCGACCTTGCGCTCGTTTGCCGGGTTCGCGTAGGAGTTGATCAGGCAGATAGCCACGGATTTGATGCCGGCTGCAGCGATGGCCTCGATAATGGGCTGAAGCTCTGCAGCATCAATCTCCTTCTCAACCTTCCCGAACGCAGTGGTTCTTTCGTTGATCGTGTAGCGATGCCGACGACGGATCAGGGGCTTAGGCTTGGTTTGATAGGGCCGATAAAGATGTTCGCGGTGCATTCGGCCGATTTCGAGCACGTCGCGAAAGCCGTCCGTGGTGATCATCGCAGCATCCGGGAAGGTGCGCTCGATCAGTGCGTTGGTCGCCGTCGTGGTGCCGTGGACAAGCAGCTCAATCTGGTTCGGTGCGATGCTGGCGTTTGCAATGACGTTCAAGACGCCACGCGACCTTTCCTCAGGGGTCGTCAGAACTTTACCGGTTCGCTCTTCGCCGGTCGCACTGTTGACCGCGAAGAGGTCCGTGAAAGTTCCTCCCACATCGATACCAACCTTCCACATACCAGTTACCCTTTTATTGATCGTTGATCAAAGAATTGCCGGCAAAACAGATTTGTGTCAACCCCCATGTCGACGCGATATCCACCACACAGAGCCTAACCATTTTTGATCGTTGATCAAATAAATTATTTTCGCTATGCTCACATCCGTGTCAGGCAGATCAGGAGTGAAAATGCCAGCGACCAAATTTCCCGTGCTTCGGCCGCGGCCAAGAAACTCAGATTTGGAACATGTTTATGCAGAGCTAACTCGTTCAATCATGATGGCCGAGTTTGCACCTGGTCAGAAGTTGAAGCTCGACGACTTGGCCACCGCATTCGGCACAAGTCATATGCCGGTTCGAGAGGCCCTCAATAGACTTGTCATGGCTCGCGCGCTGCAGTCCGAAACGAGGCGAACTCCCTTCATTCCCGAAGCCAGCGTTGGGCGCCTTCGCAATCTACTTACCCTTCGAACAGATCTTGAAGGCAAGGCGGTGGCGATGACGGTCGAACGCGGCGAGAACGGGCTTGCCGATCAGCTGGCCCAAATAAATGCCCGGATGGATATTGAAGCGGAGCGTGGCGCATTAGGAACGCGGACGTATTTACAACTAAATCACAAGTTTCATTTTTCGCTGTATGAACGATGCGGAAATCCTGAACTTGTGAATCTTATTGAATTGCTTTGGATGCGTTATGGGCCGTTGTTGAGCCTGTTGAAGGCGACTCCAATGTCGTTTTCAGGGCATCGGCATCACGCAGACATAATTGCCGCCGTGAGATCGGGCGACAGCACTACAGCTGTTCAGAGCCTGGTCGCCGACCTGCAGGAAGCTGGAGACGCTATCGCGACAGCTTTGTCTACAAAAATACACAAAGCGCACAGCTCTAGCTCGAGCGCACCATGACACTGGAACCGCAATTCCTGGGCTGCGCATTGATTCCAAATGGACGAAACGAAGATGGCAGAATTGGAAAACGACCCGCGCGTTGCGAGGGCGGTGCTTGGTGGTGAATGATATGGATCGAAGCTGGTAGCGAGCGACCCGCGACCTCCGCGTCGGGCGACTCTAAGTGCGGGGCCCAGGCATTCCGATGCGCGCCGTCGCTCATTTGGCCTCGCGAGGTTCCGTTCACGCTGCCTGCTGCCGCTGTTTCGGTTGGGCATTGCTTCTCGGGTAACTCGGAGCAGTAGCTCCAGAAGGGAGAGTGGGCGCGATTCAAAGTGAAACTAGCGTCTTCGCGGCCCACAGCCAATACAGCTGTGCCGAAGTGAATACCCAAGCATGGGTTATCCCGACGATGCGACACTTTCCGCCAACTCTTAGTGAGGTATATTTTGGCTGACGAGATCGATAGTTTTATTGGCGTCGCGCAGCCATGGATGTGCGACGAGTTTGGTCATATGAACCGCCGATTTTACGCGGCCATGTTTGACGACGCTACATTGGTCGTGCTGCGGTTCTTGGATGTTGATGACCGCCAAGACTCCCTTGGATGGGCGGATGTCAGGACCGAGACCGATTTTCGCGCAGAGGTAAGTGCGGGGACCATTCTTAAAATCCGATCCTCCGTCACAAAGATCGGCAAAAGTTCGCTTACCATCCGGCATGTCATGGTGAATTCGTCCAACGGTGAGACCGCTGCCGTGGAGAGCTGCGTATCAGTTCGATTCGACCTTCAACAGCGCAGGTCAAGCGAGCTCGGTAGGGCAGTTATCGCGCGAGCAGAGTCGGTATTTGCCGCTTAGTCGGCTACGCTGCGCAAAAAAATAACGGTCTGGCCCCGACGTCCAGCGTCTCTACTGCAAATTGGTTGGTTCAAACTATCCTCAATGTCATAAAATTTGCATTTCATGACATTACTCGATCAAGCGTGACGCGCCAGTCCTCGACCGGGTTCGCTCGTCCCAATCCGGGTCGTAGATCAGCGGATCCCGCTCGGGCACCGCTTCCGATCGAGGTAGCCGTTCGACTACCACACCTTCGAGGACCGCATTCGAGCGCGCATGCAAGGCGTCGATCGCCGCGAACTCTTCGGGCAGCGGATCCGGCTCGTCGCCTCGATTGGCTCATCGGGGTCCAACTCCGGCGCGGATGTCCCCACGCCGGCACCATCGACGCCGCCTGCGAGGCTTGGCAGAAGCTCATCGCCCAACGCGAAACAATCACATCAATCGGAATGCGAAAGTGGGCTCACGTCGGTCGAGCTTCATGACCGTTGGTATAAATCCCCAACAGGACGCGCAACTAATCCAGCATCAGCCGTCCGTTCATCCGATTGTTCGCCCCCTTGCAAACCCTACCCAGCCAACTCGGTGCTTGGAAGACCCACCACACTCCCGTCCTGGCCGGGGCGCATCCTGCGAATGGCGCAAGCCCTCAGCTTCGCCACCTAAACGTATAACTCTAGCTTAATGAATTCGTAATATAAATTAACAAACTCAAACTCGTTCCCCAGAAAATATCATGATAGAAATGCGACCTAGGTTAGGGGAGGCGACGGGATATGACCGCTTTTGCCGATCTCGAACTTATCGCTCTATCTTCTCGTTCACGTGGATTTTTCACCGATGTTGAGTTACATGTTCCCGGGCTCCCCAATGCGATCTTGGTGCGCGGCAGGTTTGATCTCGAGAGCTATACGGATGACCTGTTCAACCTGCTGGCGTTGCACTGCCCTGCCAGTCTGTCCGCAGCGGTGGCCATACGCCGTGCTGAGTTTTTAGCCGGGCGAGCGATGGCACACGCGGCATTGCGGGCGCTGGGTCAAGCCGCTACTGAGATTCCAATCGGCCTAGGCGGGGCTCCACTCTGGCCTTCCTCTTCCGCTGGATCGATAAGCCATACGCGTGGGCATTGCGCTTGTTTCGCCATCGCCAATGCGAACTGGCGGGCAGGTGTCGACGTTGAGGCGCTGGCCAGCGGTCATGCTCTGGATGCGATCCTACACATGACCACCAATGAGGATGAGCGCGCCTTGATCGCTCGACAAGTGGTCCTCTCTCCAGACTGGCTGGCGAGCCTAGTTTTTTCCGCCAAAGAGACACTTTTCAAAGCGCTCTATCCTGTGGCAAGGCGCTTTTTCGGATTCGACTGTGCAGAGTTACGAACGACGCCTCGAAACGGGCAACTACGACTGCATCTGACAAAAACTATCTGTCCAGAATTGCTCGAGGGCCAGCACTATGACATTCGCTTTAGCATCGCTGCTGGCCATGTGTTGACCTGGTTGGCAGTAACACCCCAGCATATGTCAATGTAGCGGCTCCTGGCCGATACATCGTTAAGGCTGCCGAAGCTTCGGAACCAGGGCGCTGGAGATGGCGGCTGGTCCTGGGTCGTCGTGGCCGGAAATCTCGGCGGCAGGTGCCCTGCCAAGTGGTTTGCGATGCGCGCACTTCGGGCGTGGACCAGCGGATCAGGGCTCGGGTGGGCTGGTGCCCCGCCGTTTTCATGCAGCGCGTGAGACGTGTTCACAGGGCGTTCGAGGCACCGGTTTTGGAGATCATGCCAAATGGCGACAAAAGGCTCGAAGTACGAAATACCACCATTGAAGGCTTCCCCAAGTTCGACGATTGAGCATGTCTATGCCGAACTGAAGGACGCACTGATGTCCGGGGAATTTTCGCCCGGGCAGCCGATGCGTCTCAAGGAACTGGCTGTCGCATTCGGCACCAGCCATATGCCAATCCGCGAGTCGCTCAACCGGCTTAGCGGCATCGACATACTCGAACGGGCGCCGCGTCAGTCCGCGCGCGTTCCAATGATCACTGCTGAAGGCCTCCGCGATCTTCTGGAAGTGCGCCTTCTGAATGAACGGCAGGCCATAGTCTGGGGTGTGAAGAAATCTGCCGGGAAGAGCCTAAACTATCTCAGAGAAATCAATGAGAAGATGGAACTGCTCAATATGGAGAAGAACGCTGACGTAAAAAAGTATCTGAAGCTCAATCAACTGTTTCATTTCGCAGTTTACAATCTCTCTGAAAACAAGGTCTTGATGAACACAATCGAGGCGCATTGGCTACAGGCGGGCCGAGTCCTCGGCCTCAGGCGAAATGAAACGAGAGTTGTTCCGGGCCACCATAATCATCGCGAAATCATTGACCAGTTGGAGAAGGGCAATGGCTTGGCAGCCGCCGACGCCCTCGAACGCAACATCATGGAAGCGCATGAGCAGATTTTTGCGATTCTTGAAAAGTCCGACCTGACAGATCGTGCGGGAAATCGGGTCCCTGCCTAGGAACGCGGAATCGTGCCCCAGGATGGCAACAAGCTTGTATCCCTTGCCCATATGTAGCGCCAGGAGACCCGTGCGCGGGTGACTGGATCGGTGAGAATATCTGGGATTCTATCAATCCGAACGTTGGATGAGGGGGGACGCGGTGGGCGGCAGCGCATTGGAAAGGAGCGGTCGGTTTTGCAGTTGATGGCGCTAACGGTCATCACTGGATGAGATTACGAAGCTGATCGACCAGATGGCGTTGCTCGCTCTTTCGAGCGATTCTGCCTGGCCGCTGTTGTCGTTATTCGAGGCCAGCCGCGCAGCCGCACGACGCACAGCAGGGTGTCGTTGCTCACTGGCAGCATCAGCCTTGGGGTGAAGCCCGCTGCCGGCGCCCTCAAGGAGGCGATTGCTGCTACAGGCCCAACATCTTCAAAACCGATCAGGGAAGCAATTTCCGGAGCCTCGCCTCCAGGGCCACGCAGAAGGACGCCGGCATCCATGGACACGTCTTCCTCATGCCTTCGAAACCGGCAGCGAGATGCCTAGGGGATCGGCACTGTATCTGGCGATGCCCGCACACCTCGGTCGAAATATTAAGAACATGTGAAGTTTTATTGAATGGATTGACTGTGAACTTACCACGGATACAGTAAAAATGTATTTATCATATCTGGCATTCTGAGGGAAATCATGCAGAATTTAAACAACGCCTCAGGCCCTTCAGAGCGGACCATTGCAGCGTCCGTCCTTTGGTATGCATCCGAATTTCCTCGTCGTCTGGCTGTCGTTTTCGGAACAGAAACGATCAACTACATGGATTTGTGGCTGCGAGCCTGTGAGATAGCTCGCGCCCTAAAAACTGGACGTGAAGCGGGTTTGGACCGCGTCGCAATTCATTTTCCCATCGGTGTTGACCGGATCGCGGCGATCCTGGGCTGTCAAATCCTGGGTGTTTCCTACGTTCCCGTAGAACCAAGTCTTCCAGAGAGTCGCATTCGCGAGATGCTTGCGCAAGTGGACCCGAGCGTGCTCCTCAGTTCATCGGCAGTCTGTTCGGCGATCCTCAAGGATGTTTCGTCGGGCTCGGCGGTGATGGTCGAGGAAATTGGAGTGGGCGCAGCCGGTGCTGGATCGTCCGACCGAGATGCGGCGCTGTCGCCGAATTCCAGTGGCTACGTTATCTTTACCTCGGGTTCGACTGGCAAGCCGAAGGCGGTCGACATGGGAGGAGCAGCGCTTCAAAACCTTGTGGACTGGCAGATCGAACTTTCGACGCTGTCAGACAATGCGGCAACGGCTCAGTTCGCCACCATTTCGTTTGATGTATCGTTTCAGGAGATATTCTCTACGCTCTGTTCTGGTGGCCGTATCGTCATCCTAACGAGTGAACAGCGGATCGACCCCGATTTGCTTTCGGACGAGATACAGCGTGCCCGGGTGGAACGATTGTTCCTGCCATTTATCGCTCTCCAACAATTGGCGTCGAATTGTGTGGAGCGCAATCTGTTTCCCAACAGTCTACGGGAGATCCACACCGCCGGCGAACAACTCGTGGTCTCTTCCGGTTTGCGCGAGTTTTTCAGCAACCTCCCCGAGTGTCGGCTCTTCAATCAGTACGGTCCCTCCGAGACACACGTCGTCACCTGTCACGAGCTTGATAGCAATCCAGCCGAATGGCCTAGGTTACCGCCTATCGGTCGGCCTCTGCCGAATGTCGAACTCTTTATTTTAGATGAAGATGCGCGACCGGTGAGGTCACGAGAGGTGGGAGAGCTCTATGTCGGTGGCGTTTGTCTCGCGCAGGGTTATTTCCAGGATAAGGAGCGAACAGAGGAACGGTTCCTGACTATCGATATTAATGGCACGCCAACGAGATTGTATCGGACCGGCGATTTTGCGACGTCAGATGAAAGTGGTTGTTTTTTCTTCTGTGGTCGCCGTGACCACCAAATCAAGATTGACGGCTATAGGGTTGAACTTGGGGAAATTGAGAGCGTTATAGCTGATCACCCAGACGTGGCCGAAGTCGCCGTGGTTTTCGAGCGTGATGCAAATGGAACGGGACGGCTGATCGCCTGCCTAACGAGCAAAGATCAGGCGCCAACCGACGGTCTCGAAACAGTAGTTCGCGCCCATGTCCGTAAGATGCTCCCTGGCTACATGGCGCCGGACCGTGTCCAGATCATGAGCGCGATGCCTAAAACGGCAAGTGGCAAGGTCGATCGCAAATCAATCGCCGAAAGGCTATGTGCCGAAAAGGTCAAGACCTCGGCGCCGCCTGTCGAGAAGGCTGCCAGTGCCACTACAAGCGGATCGACGAAGGGAGGTGACCTGTGCAGCGCGATTACCTCCCACTGGCGGGAGCTTCTGGACCATCCCTCGCTCGCCGATTCGGATAACGTGTTCGATTTCGGCGCGCGTTCGATCATGGTCCCGGAGCTTCAACGCCGCCTTCGCCGCCAATTCGGGATCAACATGTCAGCGATCTTGGTCTTCCGGCATCCTTCGCCGAGGGGGCTTGCAGACTTTTTATCGCGAAACTCGGCGAAGGGCGATGCATCGAACACGACGTTGGCCGGTCTCGCAACCCGGCGTATGTCGACCAAAGGACGCGCTTCTCCGCGCTGATCCTGCGCACCGATGACCCGCTCCAGCAGACAACACGCTCCGGAAACCAAAGATCAGAAGGCCGGAGCAGCGACGAGGTAATAATGAACGGCCCCATTCACAGAGCTACCCCCATTGCGATTATTGGCATGGCCTGCCGGTTCCCCGATGCTGATACGCCCAAGGCGTTCTGGGAAAACATTATTGCCGGACGCGAGAGCGTTCGTCAGTTGTCGGATGTCGAACTGGCCGGCGCGGGCGTCGACCCCGAGCAGTGGGAAGCGGAGGACTATATCCGCCACGGCGCGCCGCTTACAGGCCTCAGCTACTTCGACGCTGACTTCTTCAGCATCATGCCTCGTGAGGCGGCTCTCCTCGATCCGCAGCACCGACTATTCCTGGAAAACATTTGGCACGCCATCGAAGATGCTGGCTACGCCGTCCGTTCGACCGAGATGACAACGGGCATCTATGCCGGCTCCGGCCCGAACACTTATTTCGCCAGGAGCGTAGCCGGCTCGCACGATTTCAGCAAGGAAGGCATGCTCGACACCATGACCGGCTTCCAGGCCATGCTGGGAAACGATAAGGATTACCTAGCGACTCGGGCGGCCCATCGCCTCAACCTCATCGGCCCCGCCATCAGCGTCCAGACAGCTTGTTCGACCTCACTCGTAAGTCTCCATCTGGCTTGCAGCGGTCTGCAGAACGGCGAATGCGACATGGCGCTGGCGGGCGGTGTCACTGCAATCATTCCCGACCGTGCGGGCTATCGCTATCAAGAGGGCATGATTTTGTCCCGCGACGGCCACTGCCGTCCGTTCGATTCCGAGGCCAGCGGCACGGTGTTTTCGAGTGGCGTCGGCGTGGTTGCGCTTCGACGTCTCGATGACGCGCTCGCCGAGGGTGACACCATCCACGCTGTTATTCGCGGATCAGCGATCAACAATGACGGAAACGACAAGATCAGCTTCTCGGCGCCGAGCATCGAGGGCCAATCGAGCGTCGTCGCTAGAGCACTCATGAACAGCTCGCTCGCGCCGGAAACGATCTCCTACTTGGAAACGCACGGAACGGGCACGAAACTGGGTGATCCGATCGAAATCGAAGCCCTCAGCGAAGTCTTCGCCGGTTTGCCGGCGGATGTCGCGCCGATTACCCTTGGTTCGGTGAAGGCGAATATCGGCCATACGATCGCCGCTTCCGGCATCGCGGGTGTAATCAAGACGGTCATGGCACTGAAGTCGCGAACCTTGCCGCCGGCGGTCAATTTCAAGACGCCCAATCCGGAGATCAACTTCGATCGCCTTCCCTTCGCCGTGCCGACTAGCGCTGTGCCCTGGACGTCCAAGGGTCCACGACGCGCGGGCATCAGTTCGTTCGGCGTGGGCGGAACGAATGCCCATGTCATTTTGGAGGAAGCCCCGAGCGAGACGAACGATTTATCTCAGCCGAATGATGCGCCGCACCACCCGGACATTCCTCGTACGCTGAACATTTCGGCACGCACGCCACAGGCCCTGGGCGCCATGGCCAAGAGTTTTGCTCTGCGACTCGATACGGCAGAGCCGAACGAGCGCGACGCCATCTGCTTCACTGCGAACACCGCCCGCCGCGCTTTTGAGTATCGGAGTTTCGCGACCGGTCGGACAACCAGGGGGCTGGCAGAGAGTCTTCGCGCAAACGATTATGCCCGTGTCGATGTCTCCAAACACGTGGTTCCCGCCGCTCTGTTCACCGGACAGGGCGGCCAGGGCGAAGGTATGGGGCGCGGACTCTACGAGAGTGATCCGATCTTCCGCGAAGCCTTCGACGCCTGTGACGCGGTGGTCGCACGGATTCGCAAGCACGGATTGAGCGACATCCTATACGGTGACGGGACGCTCGCCCATTTCGTTCACGATACCGAATATACCCAGCCCGCCCTGTTCGCGATCGAACTTGCACTCGCCCGAGTTCTCGAGGCTAGGGGCTTCGTCCCAGAGATCGTCATGGGCCACAGCATCGGAGAATACGTGGCGGCCCATCTTGCCGGCGTGTTCTCACTCGAGGACGGGCTGCAGCTGATCACCAAGCGCGGCGAACTGATGGGTCGGCTTCCACGTAATGGCGGCATGGTCGTCCTGACAGCTGATCCGGACACAGCCCATCAGATGATCCGGGACTCCGAAGTTGAGCTCGCCATCGCGGCCGAGAACGGACCAGCCAGTACGGTGGTCGCGGGCGAGACGGACGCACTTGAAAGGCTGATCAAGGTCGCCAAGGAAAAAGGCATCCGCACGACGCAGTTGAAGGTCTCGCACGCCTTTCATTCGCATCTCATGGATCCGATCCTCGAACAGTTTGAGGCGTTCGCGAGCACCCTCGATTTTTCCGAGCCCGACGGCCGACTGATCAGTGCGAAGACTGGTAAGGTCGCCGGCGAGGAAGTCGCTGATGCGCGCTACTGGACCGACCACGTTCGCCAGCCCGTACTGTTCCATCAGGGCATAATGACGGCGCAAGAAATTGGGGCGAATCTCTTCCTCGAAATCGGTCCGCACCCGGTCCTCACTCCGATGGCGCAGGCGGCCCTAGATGGCATTGCCTCGCCCTCACAATTCGTCTCGAGCCTCAATCGCACCCGCAATGACGAAGAGGTTCTCGCCGAGACCGCGGGCCGCCTTTTCGTCGCCGGCCTTGCGATCGATACACTCACCGATCTGCCGGATAATGAACGCCGGCTCGTCGATCTTCCGCTCTATCCCTTCGAGCGTCAGCATCACTGGATCGACGCGAAAGCGAGCGACCGGCTGGCATGGCACTGCCGCCGCGAATGGCACGTGGAAAAGCAGTCGGCGCCGCAACTGCCGAAAGACAAGGCCCTCTGGATTATCCTGGGCAATGCCATCGGTCTCGCCGGACGTTTGGCTCAGGCGATCGAGGCGAAGCGGGAAGGGCCCAGGCAGACAGCGGTCGTTCTTTCGAATGTCGAAACAGGTCTATCTGGCGGTGTGCTCGACGAGTATGTCGCGGGGATCATCGTCACTCCTGAGAGCGCGGAAGGCGCGTCAAGTGGACAGATCGTTGAGGCGGCGCACAGCCACGCCGCCACCCTCATGCAGTTCGTCCAGACGGTTCAGGCAGCCACCAAGCATGGCAATCTGACGAAGGCGAAGATATGGGTCGTCGGCCAGTCCGGCCGTGCCGTGCCGCAAACAGACACACCAATTCCGGACGCCGCTCGTCCAGCCTCACTGGTCAGCGCCTCACTACATGGCATGGCGATGGTGCTCGCGAGCGAACATCCTGATCTGTGGGGGGGTGACATCGATCTCGGCGCGGAGCCGAGCGACGCAGAAATCGCGATCGCGATCGGCATTCTTTTCGGTGGCTCTGGGTCGGAGACCGCCTACGCCGTGCGTGGCGAGGAACGCTACGTCCTGCGCCTCAGCGAAAGCCGCGATGTCGGTATGGATTGCGCGGTCGATCCGCAGAAGACCTATCTCGTCACCGGCGGGCTTGGCGCTCTCGGATCGCTAATGGGCGAATGGCTGATAAATCACGGTGCGCGCCGCCTCGTGCTTCTCAACAGGGACGTCGCAGACGGCGCCAAACAGGAACGGCTCGAAGCCCTGCGACGTTCGGGCGCTGAGATCGCGGCGCATGCGGTTGACATCGCCGACCCGGTCGAAGTCGAGCGAATTTTGGGCGATCTCTCGGAGGCGGGCCATCAACTCGGCGGGATCATCCACACCGCCGGCATCGTTCAGGACGCCACGCTCGGATCGATCGAGGAGGCGAGCGAACTGGAACGCGCACTCCGGGCCAAACTCCAGGGTACGCTCGTTCTCGACAACGCGAGCCGTCGCTTCTCACCCGACTTCTTCGTCTGCTTCTCCTCGGTTAGCGCGCTTCTCGGTATGAAGGGCCAAGCGGCTTACGTGGCGGCCAATGCCGCCATGAACCGCATTGTCGAGGGCCGCAACGCCGAGGGTCTGCCAGGTGTCAGCATCGAATGGGGTCCGTGGGCGGAAACCGGCATGGCGTCCGGACTCGACGAGCGCCTGCGCAAGCGCCTGACCGATTTCGGCCTGCTCGCGATCCGCAACCGGGAGGCGCTCGAGCGGCTGGAGGGCCTGTTCGCCTCAACTGGCACGCTCACCGCAGCGCCGATCCTGTGGCGACGTTTCGCCAAGAAGCAGTACGGGGAGACGCCGGCTTGGCTCACGCCTCTGTCGAATGTGCACAAGAATCCGCAGGCGGCCAATGACGACGACGCGACAGATCCACTTGCGCGGCTCTTCGGCTCGGTCGCGCCGAGCGAACGCGGTCAGGCGATCGAAAGCTTCCTGCGCGGAGAAGTCGCCCGTGTGCTCGGCATCGCCGATCCGGACAGCCTGCCGATGGACGAAGCGCTCAACCAAATGGGATTCGACTCCTTGGCTATAATTGAGTTCCGCAACAAACTCGCCAAGAGCGGCATCGAGGTCTCGCTCCAGAAGCTCGTGATGGGTGCTTCAATCGCGGAGCTCGCGGCCGATACTGAGACGCAGGTGACCGCCACTCTCGGGGGCATTGCGGATGGCGAGGCGGTACTGACAGCGCCGGTCGTGGCCGACAGCGCCCAGACCTACGACAAGAGCGCGGTGATCATTCCGCGTCCGAAGCCCGACGCGCCGATCCGCCTGATCGGCTTTCCCTATGCCGGCGGCGGCCCGCTCGTATTCCAGCACTGGATCGACAAGATGCCGGATCACATCGAGCTCGGCATCCTGCAGATGCCAGGCCGCAGCGCGCGCCTGGAAGAGGGCTTCTGGCTGCGGATGGAGGACATGGTCGACGGCATCGTGCCGGAGATGCTGCCCTTCCTTAAGGACAAACCGTTCGCGTTCTTCGGGTTTTGCTATGGCGGTATCCAGGCCTTCGAGGTTGCCCATCGGGTGCGCCGCGATCACGGGCTGCAGCCGGAATACTTCTTTGTGGCCGGTGGTCGCTCGCCACAGATCTACAATGACGATCAGTTAGCCATTGACGTCCAGCAGTTCAATCACGGGACCGGCAAGGCCGAACACGAACTCGACGAGAGCGAGTTCGTCGAGATGCTAAAGGAGGTAAATTTCGCCAACAACAAGGCCCTGTTCGAAGATCCCGAAATGCACTCGATGATGCTTCCGATTATCCAAGCGGACTACGCGATGAACAACGCCTATCGCTACGGTTCCCATCCTCCGCTCGACGCTCCAATCACTGCGATTGGCGGCCGCGTCGACCCATATGTTACGGGCAACCACATTCTCGGCTGGAAAGAGCATACCACGAAGCAGTTCAAGGCCCATTTTTGCGCCGGCGACCATTTCTTCATGGAACATCAGATCGAACTCCTTACGCGAATCGCGATCGAAGACCTTGAGCCCGTCGTCCAGCGGTTGGCCGCAGACGGCAAGCGCCACAGCTGGCGGTGATGACCTGACCACCGGCTTCAGTCAGTACCAACAGTCGACCACGTCCTGCCGCCTTCGACTGCGAGCCCTGCAGTGGCATGAGAAACAACGAATTGCGGCAGCGGTTCCGTCGTAAAGTTTTGTCTGGTCAGAGAATTTGCCAGAGCGTTGGCAATCTCATGCGGCAGCGAGGATTTCGAACTGAGAGACGGGTTCGGATTGAAGGCGTACCGCGCCTGTCATTTGCGCATCATGTGGACCATCTCGATGCAGGACCGGTGACCGCGGCGGCGTGCGTCGATTTGAACTTTTACCATCGGCCGCACTCGGCGCTTGATGCGCCGATAATCCTGCTCGATGCGGTTACTGAGGTATTGGCTTTGGCGGATGCGGATTGACTTCGACCGGCGCCGGGGAAACTTCGTGGAAGCCCGCTATGCCGACGTGATGTTGCCTTCGATTACGCTCCATGAGGCGCTGACCGCCCGACGCACCCTGCTTGCGGAAGGACGGCGTGAAGTCGACACCCGCGCCATCGTTCGCACCGCGATCGCGCAGCGTGAACTGGTCGATGCGGGGACACTAGAAAGACGACAGCTGTCCGTCGCCGCAGAACCAGCACAAACCCAGCGAGCGGCGCTTCTACGCCGAACTGCTCACCTTTCTCGGCGCGCCGCAACGGCCGCGCGCAGACATCGTCCAGATGGAACAGGCTGCGCTGCGGATCATGTAGGCCACAGGCGTGCAGCAACCGTCTGCAAATCTCGCTGGTCTGCTTCGGCGTCAACGAGGCGCGCGACGCCATCTGCGCCGACGTGCAACTGGCCCGTCGGTTCGAGCAGTTCACCCTGAACAGGTGGGCCTCGAACGAGCAGTTCGAGACTCTGGTGGCGTCTATCCTGCGCAATACGCCGCTGCGTCGACCTTCGGTGCTCACCCCGAAATCGCTGCGGCGGATGCTGCAGATCACCGAGGGTATCACGGCCAACATCTTCCACATGGTCAACAGCCTCGCCGTCGAGGCCATCGAAAGCGGGCGCGAGCAGATCACGAACGAGGCGCTCGATAATTGGGAGCCCGAGTTCGATGCCGAGGCGGCGTTCGCATGATGCGAGAAGCGGAACCACAGCGATTGCCGGTATGTTTGCCGGCCGTTGCCAACGAGCTTCTGTCGTCCTGGAACGGCCGGCACGCTGCCTTTCACGCGGTTCCACCACTCGTGATGCTTCGACATTGCTTGCCGGAGGTCTCCTCATTGCAAGCAACCGATCTCCATCTGAACGGTGATCAGGAAATCCGCGTCGCCAACATGTTCGCCACCGAGCCGGCCGTGGTGCGTCGAATGTCCACAAATGTCGCGCAATCATCGCATCGGCTCATCGCCGCGAGGACCAACGCAATGCCGCATGAACTGCAGCCCGATCACATGGCACCAGCACCAAGACCGATTGTGCGAAGCCAGCTGCTGGGTGGCGTATCACATGCCCTCTTTACGGAGACCTGCTCCGGGATGCCAGCGGGTGCGAACTCCCCTCCCCTTTCCGGCAATATCGGGTGCGGCTCGTCGGGGCGAAAAGCTGCTAGACGATGAAGCCGAATGTGGTATCGGAACCTGGACATCGCCAGCCGACATTGCTCGGCTTCTTCTGATGCGACGCATTCCAACACCTATACCCCGCGAGCACGACCTTTGGCGGTTCCAGGTGCTCGGCGCAATCATCCCCGATCTTGACCATGTCGTTGCCGAGCAACAGGAGAACCTGCCTACACCTGCAAAGCCATCGTCGAGCGCGCCGGGCCGGAGATGCTCCGAATGCTACGTGGTCACATGATGGGTGACAACAGGGTCCGATTCACTGACGCAGCCGAGAACATGATAGCCCGAGCTCAAAGTTAGCCCGCCGCGGGAGGGGACCGCAGCGGGCCTTTGAGGAGCACCTTCGCGGCTATATCCTGGCGAGGGATCGACCGCTACGGTTGTAATGCGCAATCCCTGTAACGGTTCCAATACTTTGCGGACGCGGCGTGCGCCGGCCTCGCGAGTATTGTACGTTGCGATCCTAATTTTTCCCAAGTTTTTTGCCCTACTTCAGGAACACATGCTCGACACGAAAGTTCGGCACGTGCAGCTATTGTTCCCTCCCAATGACGGCTGCAGATCGGCCCGATGCACCGATCGGCCCGCGTCCTCTCCCTCCAGGGGCGCGGGCTTTATTGCCCGCACGGAACACCAGGCGTGTGCGTTCGCCGGCATGAAGCAACTTCTCAGCGAGCGGCCGCTTTGGCAGACACAGGCCTTGGGCCGCGTTGGCGGTTGTTCTGGTTTCCTACGGCATCGGCGTCGCACTGCTTGCCTGGACAGTTAAAGGCTTATTGTGCCGTTTAACCGGCAGCATGAGCATCCACGTAAGCCATCGGTGTCGACCAGTCAGAAAGCATCGACTCTCCGCGCCGATCGGCGTAGCTTTCTCTTATCGGCGATAGATTTCACGGGCATCGCTGGCTGTGAGCGAGCATCGTGCTTCCGCCCCATTCGGGAGGGAGCTATGAGCAGCCCCAACACCTCAAAAATTGACCTCGTCTTTTCAAAGGACAGCGACCGCCCGCAGCCAACTCGCAGCCCAGAAATTGCATATAGAAATGAACTGCTGCGACGCATGGCTCCGGCCGACCTGCGATTGCTGAGGCCTCACCTTCAAAGCAGCTTTCTGCCTCTGAGAACTCAGCTCGAAACCGCAAATGCCGCGATCGAGGCCGTCCACTTCTTTGAGACGGGAATCGGCTCGGTGGTCGCGAAGCTTCGTCCGGCGATTGACGCCGAGGTTCGCCTCATCGGCTTCGAGGGCGTGACCGGCTCGGCGCTGATCATGGGTGGCGATCGATCCCCGCACGACTGCTATATTCAGGTGGAGGCCGAGGTTCTCAGCATGGACGCCGAGCCATTCAACAACGCGCTTTCCGACAGCCCGACGCTGCGGTTGTTTCTGCTGCGCTATGTGCATTACGCGCATATCCAGGCCAGCTACACCGCCCTGGTCAATGCGCGCTTGAAAATAGAAGAACGGCTGGCACGTTGGCTGGTCATGTGCGACGACCGCATAGAAGGCGACCGGCTGCCGGTTACCCATGAGTTCCTGTCAGTCATGTTGGGAGTACGACGGCCGGGCGTCACCGTGGCACTTCAGTTGCTGGAGGGCCGCGGCCTGATCAGGTCAAATCGTGGAGAGGTTATTGTCCGCGACCGAGATGGGCTCATCGCCTTGGCAGACGGCTCATATGGGCAGCCGGAGGCAGAGTATGCCCGCTTGATCGGTGATCCGGCATCCACATGATCTCAGGGCAACGGTCACGGCGGCCGTCTCCTGTATGCCGAGACATCGGAAGGTCGCACTTGGTTTCTAAGAGCCACGGCATTTGATAAAAACGTACAAACGTTTTTCAAGACTCTCTGCGCCCATTGCCTTACCCTCTTCCGATCGGCGCTAATCACTCTCGGGTATCGCCCGCGGTGAGCGACTAACGCGATTCCACCCCAATGAGAGGAAAGGCATATGGTCGGCCTTAAGTCTGCAAAGAGTGGCATTGCCTTTCCTAGTGACCTGACTTTGTTGAAGCAGGTCTTTGATCGTGTTTGCGTTGAGGAAGGTATTCCCGTCGGTAGCGAGCAGGCGGAGCGCCTGAGCGTTAGCGCAATGGAACTCTTCTCAGATGGCGAATTTGACGAGACGGCAGTTCTTTATGAACGCCTTCGACTCTATGCCCGATTGTAGCGCGGAAAGAAAAGCGTTGACCTCCCAACATCAGGAAGTCCTGACGAGCCTTGTCGCTCGGTATGAAATCCTCGTGTCGATCCAAGACAGGATCGTTGAGCACGACCGGCGGTTCGGCCTGGCTTCCGAAGTGGACGAAGGCCTTTTAGATCGGCTGTTCGTATCGCTCGGCAAAGCCCGCACCGCCTTGATCCGCGAGGTCGGCTAAAAGCTCGGTCCTCGTTCACTGCACAGCTACTAGCCGCTGGTGCTCCGCATGGTTCAGTCGAGGTCCCTCTTTTGTTGGACGTCGGCGAGGCGGCGTTTACTCAAGCGGTTCGATCACCAGCGACAGGCTAAGCCTCAGAACCTTTCTGCCACTCTCGTCCCTGATATCCATGATGAGTTGCTGCCCATCGGGACCTTTCAGTTCGTCCTTCGCCAGCTCGGTCAACCCTTCGACGGCTGCATTGCGCGCTGCCTCAATCCCCTCGCATTCCAGACCCGTATTGTCTTCCACGAGATGCTGGCGATCGCCGCTATCAAAGAAATACCTTGGCATGTTGGCTTCCGTCATTAGAATGCCACGTCCGGGTCCTTCTGGTGCAGGTAAGTCGGATCAAAGTCCCCTGCCTGAACCAAACCCGGCCAATCGACGGCACGGAACTTTGTACCTGACATCGCGATCAGCCCGTCGCCTCGTAGCGCCTGAAGCGTGCGGTTCACGTGAACCACGGACAAACCCACCGCATCACCAAATGCTGCCTGGGTGATCGGCAGATCCGCGACGTGGTCCTCAATGCGTCCTGCAAACCGCAACCGCACAATGAGTTCGCATAACATGTGGGCCATACGAGCGTAGGCGTCCCGTCTCCCGACGTTGGTGACCCATTCCCGGTAGATTGCAGCGTCAATCAGGGTCGATCGCCAGAACGCGGCTGCAACGCGCGGGCGCTGTTCGCAAATCGAGCGAAGAGCGCTGTGGCGGATTAACCCCAATCTGCCGGGCGTCATGCTGGAGAAGCTGCAATCCATGACTGTGAGATGGATGCCGTGCAGATCCGGGAGATCGCCGGCGACAAAGAAGCTGGTGATCTGCCGCTTTCCCTCACCTGTGTGCTTGTATGAACATACTACGCCGTCCAAGACGACAAATGAGTTGGTTGGCCGATCGCCTTCTATGAGGATATCCCTGTTTGCCGGAACTTCCTTCTCCTGAATCTGGAGGCCTTCCAAGGCTGCGGCGTCATCATCGCTGATCTCAGCGATGCCACGCAGCTTGCGCATGAGCACGTCCGAGGAGAAAGCTGGACACAAGGGCTTGGTTACCTCCGTGGGTGTTACCGGCCGAACTTGCATTCGCCTCAGATGTTCCACGCTGCTGATGCGGATAAGAGGTGGACACGCCCGAGATGAAGCTGCGCATCTGGCATCTGCGCGGCGATCACGCTGAACTGGGCAGGCACCTCAACGCAACTAGCCTGGCGAGGCACGCCTGCCCTGCCTCCACAGCCTCCACCCGCCGACCAACATCAGCGCACCCCAAAGCAGGAAACTCAAATCCCAGTAGATCCATTGCTCCCGCGGGACGGTCTCGTTGACATGGTGGATGCCGAGGATCTGGTGATCCACCAGCCCTTCGACGAGGTTGAATAAGCCAAATCCGATAAGCACTGTGCCGACCAGCATTTTTCCCGACCACCGAAGGTGCGATTGATGCGCGGCGCGCCAGAGCAGGAGCAGCCCAAGCACAACGAACAGATAGGTGGCGGCGTGGAACAGACCATCGAGGAGCGTGTTGAATCGTAGGTTTTCGACGCTGTCGGCGGGATAGCCGGCGCTGGTTAACATGTGGTGCCACTGGAGCAGCTGATGAAAGACGATGCCGTCGAAAAAGCCGCCCAAACCAAGGCCAAACAGAATATCTGCGAGCGTGGGAAACTGGCGGGGCTTCGCATCCAGGCTTGGCACGAGTTATTTCCTCCTCGGGCGAACAAGCGCAACGCCGACAACCAACTTTCGTTGCCGCAACCCAGCGGAATCACGTTCCGTTCACGCTGGCTAATATAGCCGATCGCCGAGAATCGAATAAATGCGTAATCGCGCCAATGTCGCGTCGATAGCGCAAGCTTGAGGAGCTAGCAGAACCCCTAGGTCCGCTCACCGAACTCTGCCCCGTTTCCAGGCGTCGTGCGACGATCGTCGGGTGGAGTCTGGATGACCTCCGCGTCTGTGCGGCCAAACTCCCGGCCGATTTGAAATGCCGCATACAGCGCGCCAAGACCGATTAAGAACCGAAGCATTTGGGATCTCCTTCGGCGGTAGAACTACACGGCCGGCAGTTGGTTCCACAGGGGCGGAACCACAACGTTGAACATCCGTTGCATTGGCCGTGGGTCAGGAGGACGCAACAGATGGCGTACAAGAGAACGAGCGACACGAGCCGAGTTAAGAAGGGTGCAGAACTCGAAGTTGAGCACCTGGCGGAGGTGACAGATGTGACGCCCAAACAGGCGCGGGCATTGCAAGCACGGCGCAGACTGGCAACGGCTGAAGGACGAAGCTGAAGAGCTGAAGAAAGACGAATAGTCTTGGTTTCGATCTCCTGCCGGCGCGAGCGCCAGCTTTGCCGTGGAGGTGCGGGCGACTCGTGAAGTGTACGCCTTTTAAGACCAGTCGTGACTCAAATTGGCGGGCCGGCACGCATCATTGCACGAGCGATCGCGAGCCGCGCCTCGACCTTATTGCCGGCGGCGCTCGGCCGCAGCGAGCGCATGATCTCCCGACGCGTCCGTCCAGCATCCAGCATCCAGCATCCAGCATGCAGTCGGCGATCGCATGACAGCCTGGCTCCATGTCTCTTGTGCGCGCTGTGTTTTCGCTCGCTTTAACAAATGAGGATGCACTCTGATCCGGACAGGCTTATGAACTGATTGCCGTGGTGTCAGCGCACATCGTGCTCCTGCCCAGCAGGAGGAGCACATGAGAAAGCCTCTAGCACTTATCGTTGAGGACGAGCCGATGATCGTCATTGAGATCGAGGCCTCCCTTAAACAGGCTGGCTTTGCGGTAGCCTCGGAGCCGAGTTGCGTTCGTGCAAGACAAATTTTGGCCCTGGTTGAGCCGGACGTCGTCATCCTGGACGTGCTCTTGCAGGACGGCGTCAGCTCTTCGGTTGCTGAAGAACTCGTGGCCCGCAATATCCCTTTTTTTTTAATTTATAATGCCACGGACATTGAGGGCCGAGGTGAGGCCTTCAATGCCGGGACTTTTGTCGGGAAACCTGCCGACGGTTCCGTGCTTGTAGCTTTGGCCAGTTCGCTTGCCGCGCACCGCGCACTCTGATCACTTGGGCCCGTTTTCCTCTTGGCCGCTCATAATGGGGGTCGATCTAACGGAAGGGCGGCTGGCTAAAATCTGCGCCAGCGCATAAGATTTGAAATCGCCAGCCACGCATCAACGGGCGCTGACGCTTGGGAGCTATCGCACTCCTGCCCCAACGCTAGGCATTTGTGTTATGGCTGATGAAGCAAGACGGGCTCGCCTGTCGGACGATTATGTACGCGCGCTTGCGCGGGAGTCCGGTGCCACTGAGCAGCAGATACGGGACATTGCATCGCTAATCGGGCTTGATCGTGCCTCGATCCTGAGAGAAGCGCGTCTCTTGCGCCGTGATCTAGGGCCGAAGCTTTAAGGCTTTTCCTGCAGACGGTCCGCGAGTCATCGACGGGCGTCAGCCTTCTCGGCTCAGGTTGCAACTTTAAAGGCAACATCGGCGTGAACTCTGGTGAGCATATCTACCGTGTACCAGGCCAAGAATATTACAATGAGACGCTGATTACCTCGAGCAAAGGTGAACGGTGGTTTTGCAGCGAGGCCGGGGCGCGATCGGCCGCTGGCGGAAGGCGACGCGATGAAAACAAAGCTGACGAGCGCCGCCTCTGAAAGACCCGATTAGCAGATAGCCGACAAGCCGTGCTACATGGGCGATGAAAATTTACCCATTTAACGAATCGAGCTAGCGCGGGTTCTGCGTGCCAGCCTTACGCATCATCGGATGCGAATGGTCGTGTTGCGCGGTGAGATCGCCCAACTCCGAATGGAGATCAGAGACGCCACTGCCATCAGCGCTCATATACGAGCTGCTAGCGCTATGAGGGAATGACGCCAGAACCGCGATCCCATGTATTGCCGCCTATCGCAATCTCGTTGAGACCAGAAGCACCCAGATCGTGCTTGGCGCACTGCATCGGCGTCAAAGTTCATCGTTCGCATTTCAGCGACCGAGCTCGGCGCGAAGTTCTCGCCTACCGCGCGCAGGACGCTTGGCTCCAGCTATTCGGCAGCGATCTGGAGAGTGCGTTCAACATGGATCCTGCAGTGCTGTTGGTGGCCACTGTCTGCGTCCACTGAGGTGGGCGAACAGCTAGCGCTCGATTCCTGCAATTGATTGAATTTCCCGCCTATAAGAACGGAAGCTTGCCGCGCCAAAATGTTCGCACGTTCGACGCCTGCCATTGGTTATTACGCGCTGTTCGAACCCAGCGGCTGTTCATTTACGCGGGATTTCAAAATGGCCGTGAGTTCGGCCGCACCGAGGCATCCAGATTCCACCCGACGATCGTCGCCGGACGCCTGAAAACGGGGCAAAGTTCGGTGAGCGGACCTAGGGGTTCTGGTAGCTCCCTCGAGCTGCGCTATCTACGCCACATGGCGCGAGCAAACTCAGTTACTCCTCGTCGCCGAAATCCAACGAGGACGCAGCCTGCCTCGGAACAATGCCGCTGCCATGTGGTTTTCTAGGATGACCTACAACGAAACGACCAACCCCGTCCTAACTGGCATCAGGGCCGTTGCCCGCGCTGCCAACAGGGGCATCTGTTTAGCAGCTATCTCAAGCTGGCGCGGAGTTGCGATGTATGCGGATTGAATTTCTCGTTCGCCGATCCGGCTGACGGCCCGGCCTTCTTTTCCATGTCAATCGTGGCGTTCCCGGCGCTGGCTTTCGCACTATGGTTTCAGCTCACGTATGAGCCGTCCTATTGGATGCATGCGCTCACCACCTTGCCCCTCACCGTTGGCGCGTGTGTTGCATTGCTAAGACCGTTCAAAGGCTGGCTAGTTTGCTCGCAGTACGTCCACAAGGCTGAGGAAGGCTCCATCGACCGAGCATGGCATGCAGCCGAAGCTGAGCGCCAACGCAGCAGCCGCCGAACACGTGAAGTGTATTGGCCAAGGAGGTAGGTAGAGCCGCAGCACCTTTTTGCCCGCCAATGCTCCCAACTACCGGTTCCGATTCGTAGCTGATACACGGCGCAGAACGATGTCGGATATACTCGCCGCGGAGGTGCTTGATATGCAGTTTCACTGCCTCTGGCCCACTGCTTCGCCGGCCGTTTCTTCAACTCTTTGGGCAGTGGACCGGCGTGTTCCCGAAGCCTTGCGGTCGGTGATCGCATTCTCGATCTCAAGCTCTCTGGCGGCTTCGATGAGCCCAGTGTATTTGCGCGTCCAATTCGCACCGGTTTTCGTGAAAACGCGGATAGGCACGCTCGGAACAAATCCGCCATCCGCCGCTTAGAGAAGTCTAGGGCCATTGGGATGGACTGGCGAGGACCAAACGTGGCGAATTATCTGACACTGCCTACGACTACATCGAAGGGTCGGGTCAGGGTGGTCGTGGAAACACCGCGTGGCGCCGAAGCAAAGTTGACTTACAAACCCAAGAAGAAGCTTTTCGAATATACGAGGCCGCTTCCAGCAGGCCTAGCCTACCCCTACGACTGGGGCTTTCTGCCTTCTACGCTGGGCGACGATGGCGATGCCCTCGACGGTCTAGTCATCCATGAGGCAGCCAGCGCTCCCGGTGTTGTCATCAAGTGCGATCTGCTGGCGGCCCTTCGTGTCATGCAAACGGAGAACGGCGAGACCGTGAGAAACGATCGCTATGTATTTTGCCCGCACAAGCAAGATGCGCATAGCGAGTCTCTCCTTGGCGAGAATATTCCGGATCGTTTGCGATCCGAGATCGAGCAGTTTTTCCTGGCGTCGGTGTCCGGCACCGACAAGCAGATCGAATTCGAAGGGTGGCACGATTCCAGCCAAGCTCTCCGGAACATCCATCGGGCCATGAGAACTTTCGAGCGGAAACAGCGAGCCGCCGGTCTCTGAGTGCTCCCACCATATTGATAAGAATGTAACTTGAGAACACAAGGCTGCCTGGACGCCGGTTGGGCACCTTCCCGGGTCCAACATCGGCGAAGTGCACACGCAAACTGCCGCTGGGTAGCGAAGTCCCAGATCATGCAAGTGCCGGTTCGCGAAAGCGATTTATGCCGTGAAGAATATGGATGGCGAAAGGGTTAGACGGTGGGGAGCGCCAGCGCGATGCGTCGTTTGAATTGCCGACCACGGTGGCGCTCGTTGCTAACGTGACTTTCGCCGAAGCCCCCGATCATAGCGGCTTGTTGATTGTCCCCAGCAACCGCTCATATTCCCGCTCCGGCTCGCTGTAGGTGCCATCGGCCAACTGGAACAGACCATCACGATCCCTGATGACGATCTCACCCCGCGTGGCTCTGATCAGGCCCCTGCCCTCAAGCTCCTGGATTGCAACCGTGACACCCGGTCGCCGCACACCGAGCATGACGGACATGAATTCGTGGGTGATTGCAAGCCGGTCGCCGCGGGCGCGATCGTGACACATCAGAAGCCAGCGAGCCAAACGTTCGTCCAACTTCGACCGTGCGTTCACCAGGGCGGTGTAGCTGGTCTGAATATAAAGGGTCTGGACATAGAGAAGCAGAAGGGCTTTCAGCGTAGTGCTCTCAGACAGAGCAGACGACAGTGCCGGGGCTGGAATTCGCAAGCCGCTTCCCGCCAGCTGCATATAGGTGTCATGTGGGGCGCGATCGCCACCTAGGGCCACTAAGGCTCCGGTCATGCCTTCCAAGCCGATCAGGCCGACCTCGGTATCCCGGCCCTTAGGTATTTTGGCGACGACCGACGCGATGCCCTCTTCTAGGAAATACACGTGTCCGATAACGGACTTCGCCGACTCAAGCTGGGTCCGGATCGGCAGCGCTACCCGTTCCATGTGGGGTTCGAGCGATGCCAGATCGCTAGGGAAAAGTCGCCGCAGTAAATTATTTTGATAGAGCGTATTGGGCTGGTTAAACATGACTCCACCCTCGGTAGGGCAAGAGCTTTCCGATCTCCCAGCCGTTCGCGCCCGTGACAACGTGCGAACGATGAAACTATATATGGGGTTCTAAAGTCCGAAAGCCAGTCACTTAAGCATTAAGGGCGGGCACCGGGCTTTGTAGCGGCATCCGAGAAAGGAAATCGCAACACCAATGCGTGATTTTCGTTGCATATCTCAAAGACCGCGCCTGTCAGCACTGGCTTCCCGCTGAGCAGTCCTTCCGCCAGGATCTCCTTGGCGGAGGCCATCGCGTTCTCCTCAGCCTGCGCCAAATCCGCAAATTCCTGCCCCTCGAGGTCCTCCACGAGGTGCCCCTCCTCGTTCCGGATATGGAAAAAATATCTCGGCATGCTCACTCCACCTCCATGGCTATCTAGATGCATAGAGGCTCACGGATAGTGTCGGAAACGTACCAACCGGGGGATATATGAACCGGACACTCGACGTGTCGGACTGCCTTGAGCGCCTTCGCCGGCCAGCGGTCATCTGACGCTGTCGGTGATTTCTGACCTGTCGAACAGCACGCCGAGACCATGCTCGACGGCACAGGCGGCAATCATGTCATCAAGGGCTTTGCCGGACACAGGGCAATTGGGGAGGACTTCCCGTATGGCGGTTTCAGCCCTCGATGTGGAAACCACATCGTGCCGCCTTTTCCTGGTCTCCATATAGTGGTCGACCAGGGATTTCAGACGCCTTGCCGCAATCTCATCTGCAAACATTGTTGTTCACTCCTGTCAGTCAGGTCGCCCGGAGACAATGGCCCGCCCTGGTACGAGGACGGGCCAATCCGATCGAGTGACCGGTGATCCGAGTGAGGGACCTGGATCGCTAAAGTAAGCTTGAGCCGGATTATTCGTTCCAAGGCGGCCACGGCTTGGTAATTCCCGTACATTAATTCCTATGCTGAGGTCTGAGGCGGCAAAGCTTGCGTGAGCTGCAGCAAGCCCTTCTTTTGGGGCACGCCGAATCTCGCCGCCGGCCAGGCGGCGCAGGAAGCCGGCGCCTTCCGGCACCGCCGCGGATGATTGGAGAGCGCTACGTGCAGCGTGCCTAATACCACCTCTTCATCTTCCAATCCCTCTTCGGTTGCGGTGCCGGTGCCCCAGCAAGAGCGGTTTCAGTCCTCAGTCGTTGTTCCCCGAGCCGAGCCGTCTTTGCATCTCGTGCTGCGCGCTCGACCTCGATCAATTCCCGCGCAGCATGGACGTGCGCTCCTTCTGTCTTGCTTCATCGGTGAATGCCTGCCGTTGCCGCATTGTTCTCCTCGATCTGACAGCACAGCGCTTTGTTGCCGCACCGAACCATTGTCGCCAGATCGGGTTCATCCGCACAGCAAAAAAGTTGCCACATCCTTCGGCACGACGGGCTGCTCGACTCCCCAAAGCGCACGCCGCTCCTCTGGAACGCTTCGACCACTTTGCCCGTTGTTTAAAGCTCCTGCAGGAGGCTGGGCATGAGAATAGTCCCCCACCGATTTTTGCGGCCGGCTGTGATTGCATGGCTGCTCTTTACCGTTCAGACATTTGCTCAGACTGGGCAGCAAGATGATCTACCCGGGCAAGGCGCATCGCCGACGACGGAAAACCCGGGAGACCCGCAAGATGTTGGCGTTGACGTTTCGCTTGGTAGGCAGAAGGTGAAACAGAATCGCAGCCAAGCTTGGAATATCTGAGAATGAGGTGCCTCTGGCCGTGCATGTTCCCATCGAACTCGCTGAGCGGGTCTGCGAAAAGGCGGCGTTCGACGCGCGCTCGAACACGAACCGAAGCTGCACCGCGACCAAATACATCCCCGAAATTGCGAGGCCGCGCGAAATCATCCGCAGACCTCCGCGGTTCCGGAGCAATAGGCTCGTAGCAGGTGAAGGGGGGTCTCCATTCCCCCTGCGGCTGGGTCGCGACAGCTCGCCCTTAAGCGCAAATAGAGCGGCGCCTCTGCACGTCACCGTTTCGCGGCGTCAGAATCCCGCTCGTCGCGTCTGAGGAACTCGGTGGTGACCGTGCCGAGTTTGCTTTCCAGCCAGTCGGCCATCGCTTCTTCTTCCCGCAAATTTGCTTTGCACGCGCTTTCGGTCTCGGAATCGCCGACCTCGCCGGCTGCGGCAATGAGCATTTTATAGCTGGCGATTTCCATATGCTCGAACGTGTAGCTGGCTAGCGATCCTTTCATCACCTCGTCGCCTGCAAAAATGCCGCTGATGTTCTGTCCGAAGGCGATTATTTTACCGCCCGCATCCTTCAGCGTCGAAGATCCACCGCCAATCCGGTCGAGGCATTGTTCGAGACGTTTCGCCTGTTGCCTCGTTTCTTCGAGATGCGTGTTCATCCGGTCGCGAATCTCGGGATAGTTTTCTAGACGCTCGATTTGGCCGCTCAAAATGGTCTCGGCCTGTTCTTCCATGGCGTGAGCGTCGCGCAGCCACTGCACCAGACGTTCCTTGGGCTCTGTCATGTCCGTCTCCGTTGGTCAGCGTAGTTTTACTGCCATCGCAACGTCGCCACAGACCGTTGGTTCCGATCGCCCGCCAAGTGCAGTCGATACTCGTGGCCATGCTCTCTCCCAAGAAGCGCGGGATTTGCATTGTCAATCCGATAATCTGGATATCGCCGCGGATATCTCGCCTGAAGCCACAATGCTACCGCAACAGATCGGCGACTATCCCCAGATCGAGGGCCTCTTCAGCGTGGATGTAGCAATTGGTTGTCGCACGGCGGTAGAGTTCGTCAACGCTAAGCGAGCTGCCCTCAACGAGTTCTTTAAAGCCCTCAATTTCCAGTCGCTCCGCTGTCTCAAGTAGCGCAAGCTGCTCGCGCACGATCTGGATGGAAGATTTCATCGGGCCATTCAATTCGACACTCGTCTGCATACGCCGCTCATGCACCAGGAGAACCGCGTCCGTGGTGAGGAAGCGGAACGGCTTCGGGAAAGCTGCGAAGATAGTCACCCCCGCCGAATACACTTTCGTCTTGCCGACGCAGTACGCGTTTCGGCCTGAATGCTGCCGAAACAGCCGAATTTCGAGGGCAATCCGCCGGGCCGCATCGGCGTCCCCGCCGTTGGTGTTGAGCTCCATGATGAGGTCGTCGCCGCTTTGGCGTACGGCTTCCAAGCGACCAAGAAGAAAGACGACGGTGCCGTCGTCGATCAGACCGTTGACCGAGATGTTAGGCTCGAACAGGAGTTGCCGCAGGCTTGGCGCCCGGCCCGCCGGCACCGGCGACAAAGGCGCGCCACCGTCGTCTGGAGGCGCGGTCTCTCTATTGTTCATGACGTGCTCATTGATTCCGTCGAAGCGCCGATTACCTAGGCAGCTTCCTGCATCGCTCTCTCGTTGACGCTGGTCTCTCCAAGCTGCGTCAGCGCTTCGTCAGTCGCCTTTTCCTCTTCGAGCGTCTCCTCGAGCAGCGGCACGGCATCCTTTAGGCCGAGCAATCCGGCCCAGGTGATCAGCGTGCCGTAGCGGGCGATCTCATAATGTTCAACCTCTTGCGCCGCCGCCACAAGACCAGCGTCCAGAGCTGGAGCTTCCTTGAATTCCTCAAGTATCTCCTGCCCTTCCTCAATGATGCCGTCGATCGCGGGACATGTCTTTCCCTGTGGCCGTTTGCCGAAAATCTCGAAGACCTGCTGCAGCCGTTCGATCTGAGCCTCAGTCTCGTCGCGGTGCTTTTCGAATGCGGCGGTCAGTTGGTCGGATTCGGCACCCTTCGCCATCTTCTTCAGCGCAACCAGGATTTTGCGCTCTGCGTAGTAGACGTCCCTAAGTCCGTCGTGGAAAAGATCTTCGAGGCCCTTGGCCTTGCTTTGCGATTCCTTTTTCGTAGCCATCGTCATCTCCGAATGTGAGAAACGCGTGTCTGGTGGCACGCGCAGCTTTAACCAAAGTGGGTGCTGTTTGTTCCTTCGGGCCGATCGGCAATCTACGGTCATCATTGTGCCGAACACGAAACTTTCTTAGACCACGGCAGTAACCGTCTTCGGGTGGAGGGTACAATCGTCCGGGTCCATTGAGCGAGTTGGATACATAGATCCGGTTCCGTTTGATCGCGTTCACGACCCGCGATTCCAACTGTGCGCAATCCTGAATGATGCTCCGCTGTTCGGGTGCGCGTCGGGAATGAATTTCGGAAGTGCGGCTATGCCGCCAGCCGATGCGCCTATCCGACAAACGGGAGACGGAGCATCCTTCCCTGCAGCGCCGCCCGAAGTGTTGGCGAGGCCGGATCAGTTTTGCTTCGTGATCGGGCCATTCTCTGCCACTATGCCACGCCTGCTTTCGAGAATTCGTTCGATCACTTCGGCGTCCGCTTCGTATTCTCTCGACCGTTCCTGCAGCTTTGCCGCCATGTCAACGCGGGCCAACTCACTTTCCCGGTCGGCCATTCGCCGGGTGAATGCCGCCCGCTGCTGATGCGCGCGCAGCAAGCTCCACAATATCTGGTCAGTCTCGGCCGACTGGGCCTCGAGCATCGCGTCCGACGTGAAGGCATGCCCAGTGTGGCATCGGTAGCGAAGCATGTCGCCGTCCTCGATCTCCCACAGAGGACCGTGGCACTCCGGACAAACAAACAACGAAAGTTCGCCGAGACGATCTTCATTCGACATAGCGGAGTGCTCCTGAGCTGCGACTGCCGCCTCCAGCCGGACTCCCGGTGGAACAGGAAGCGTTTCGCCGGCGGGTTCGGAGGCCAACCGGGCCAACAGATCGCCCATTCCGACGATCGGCACGCAATGGTCGATTTCGACATGGCGCTGGGCGCTCCGAACCATGTCTGGTACAGCCGCGTCTTGCGGGTCCTGGATCACTGTTACTCCCCCGACGGCCTTGATTGCCCGGAGACCCGAGGTGCCGTCGGACAAGCTGCCGGAGAGGAGGACGCCAATGACCCGAGCTCCATAGCTGCATGCGGCCGACCGGAAGAGAGGATCGATCGCCGGCCGGGCGAGATTTTCGCGAGGGCCTCGCCGGAGCAGCATGTGATCGTGGTGCAGCAGCAGATGGAAACCGGGTGAAGCCACATAGATGCGCCCCCGCTCGAACTGCTCCCCGCTCTTCGCCTTGATCGCCCTGAGAGGGCCAGCCCGATCAAGGATCTCCGGGAGATAGCTCGTCTGGCCCACGTGGAGCACCACGAAGACAGCAGCGGTAAGATCGGGCGGTAGATAGGTCGCGAGCCGCTTCAGAGCCTCGACGCCGCCAGCCGAGGCTCCGACAACGATGATGCAGCGATTTCGAGAGCTCATCCCTTCGATCTTCTCGGGCAATTCTGAAATGCGGCCCTGATCGTTCGAAGCTTGACCCGACCTATGTCCAACATTGCTCATACATTGCAACGAATCCAAGAGCGGCTGCGTTCCCTCGCGGCGTAAAGGAACAGGCCTTCATGAGCAGTTGCCTGAGGCTAAATTCGAATTCTTGGCAAAGCAGGTTCGGGGTCCCTACGCCATTCTGATCTGGTCCGCTACTTCGCGCAGTTTCAACGCTACCGACGGTGCAGACAGCTTCGTCATCCGCAACAGCAAGATTGTGTTCCAATCCATTCACTAGAGGTTGGAAGCGGTGGCTGGGCACGTGCTCAAAGGGCACGCGACGATCAAGGGGAGTGACGCCCAACAGCCTTCGTCCAGTACTGGCGCCAGCGGCCGGCAACTTCGTGAGGGGACACACTTGCCATCAAGTTGCCATCGTGCGGTTGTTCGGCGTTTTCCTGAAACTGTAGACGTGGCCCCACAACAGCGACTATCCATTCCACCAGTGATGGCGCAACCCGGCAGCCAAATTCCAACACGAATGCAAAGCCGCCAACCCTGATCTCGCGTCGAGGATGGCTCGCTGCGCCGACAATTGCAGAGGCGGCTCGCTCGGCCGAGTAAACAGGGATAATGGATCGCGCCTTGCGGCCGAACAGATTCGCCGCTTTCTGGTAGATAGGAGTGTCTATGGCTGCAGGAAGGATAGCAGACACATGAATGCCGGGAGTGGTGCGCAACTCCTGCCGGATCGAGGCTGTGAGCCCGCGTATGAAAAACTTGCTCGCGACATAGCCACCGACATAAGGCTCTGGAGCGACACCGAGCATGGAACTGACGTTGATCAGCACTCCACGGTCTCCTTGAGAGCGGAATTGCTTGAGGGCGACCTGAGATCCGTTGATGTAACCAAACACATTCGTGTCGACTAGGCGGTGGAACAGCGGAGGCGGAACTTCCTCGAAACGCCCGAAAATCAGCACTGCGGCGCAATTCACCCAAACGTCAATCCCGCCGAAATGCGATACCGCAAAACCACGGATTTCCTCCACCGCGCCGTAGTCGGCCATATCGGCGGGAAAGGTCAGTGCCTCACCGCCTGAGTCGACGCATTCCTCAGCGATGTTGTCGAGCGCGTCGTCGTTTCTCGAAACCAGTACCAGCCGCGCCCCTTTTCGCGAGAACCCAAGAGCAGCCGCTCTGCCGAGGCCGCTCGAAGCGCCGGTGACCACGACAACGCGTCCCCGCAGGTCGGCCATGCTAAGACCTCAATCAAGATCGTCCCGCACGAGAACTGGTGCCCTCACCCTCCTCAGGATGCACTCCTACCCTGTGCTCGTAGACGAGCGTTCCGCCCTTCCAGCCAGTGTAACCAAGAAGCAGGACAACAAGCGTAGACAGGGCCAATCCCCACGGCAGAGTCCCCTCGACTGCGCCTGTACTGAGCCGCAAAACGAAATTAGCCAAGGCGAGTACCACTGCGATGACATTGCCTATCATGTGGTGCCACGCGGCGCCGAAAGAGCGTACGACTGCATTTCCAAGGAAATCGGCAAAGCCGGCCAGCGCAGCTGCGGCGCTCATAAGCAAGGCAAACCCGAGCAGCCAAAAAGAAGCCTCGGCCCAGAAAGCATTCCTGGTCGACCAAAACACCAGGTCTGAGAGGAACACCGACACAAGCAATGCGATCGGAAAAGGAATCAACATGGGGTGGATCGGATGACCGCCGATTTTCGCAGTGGTGGCGACGCCCAGCAGACGGTTGGCTCGATCGTGAGGCATGTCATAGAACGCTGAAAAGCCTGAATAAGTTCCAAAAACCCGAGCCGGTAATCACTGTCAAGCATCTCCACTCGCGGCGCCCAGTGACGGCTGGTGATGGGATTCCAAAATATGTTGATAGCAGGGATCACACTATATGACGGCAGACAACAGGGCCTGAAGGCGAGGGATTGAGGCAGCGCGCAAGCGGCCATTTCGCTGCAAGCCGGAGAAATGTGCACCGCCCCGGTGTTCCGTGCAGAAAGAAAGCCCGCGCCCTTCGGGAAAAAAGGACGCGGGCCCATCGGGAGTCATCCATGTCGCAGCTGCACGAATCAAACTTTCAGCCCGCGCCGAAGTTCCACACGGAAACAAAAAAGGCCCGCTACGCCTTCAGCCGCGCCGCTCCAGCACGCCAAACAAAATAGGCGCCCGCACCCCCGAGGGGATGGGAAGGACGTGGGCTGATCGGAAGGGGGAGTCCGATCTTTCAGCCCTAGGGCAAGTGCTGCACGAACGCCTTTGGCTCGGCCAGGGTTCCGGAAGGAAGACAAACCGCCTGCTGACGAGCCACCGTCCTAACGGTCGTCTCGAAGCCCAACGAAGTTCTACTCGTCCGTCCTCCCGCCGTATAATCTGCAACAATCCGAGACGCGAGCACTTCAGGTCGTTTCTCAGATTGAGCCTCCGCGTCACCCCCAGCGGGCTTGGCCCGTCGTTCAGGAACAACAACCCCCAAGCCAAGTTTGGTGGTCCAGGAGGTAACGTCAATGCGCATACTGAGAACATTCTTTGGATACTTGTGGCGCTCGAACAGCAAGTCGGCGCCCGACCTTGCGCCGCCCGTCGACGCGATCGTTCGGCTGCTGAAAGAAAAACAAAAACTTGCTACAAAGAAAGGACTTGGTCGACCAGATCAGACTGCTGGCGGCTGACCGCTGGCGACGCAGCTTGGGAAGGATCGGCATCATGCCCCGGCTAGCCCTGGGTCGCTGGCGCATGGACCACGCCCGACTGGAAGGCAGCCGAAGCCCCGGTTCGAAGCTTGGCTGTGCTGGAGCCGGAACTTGCGATCGGGACGGTGCCCCGCGGCAGGCACGGGCATGCGGCAAGGCCTTGGTCGCCTGAGGTCAGGTTCGTGCCAGTTAGTCACCGCTCAATTCTGGCTGGCAGGTGACGACATGTCTTTTCGTGCAAGGCCCCGCACAGCTTCAAGACCCCGCGGGAAGCCGCTGCGGTTACTAAAATCCCGGGCTTGCCGGCGGCCGCGAGCGTGCCGGGCGCTTACCTTTTGCGCGGTCAATAAATCGATGAGTGTCACGCCGGCAACGAGCACCAATGCAAGTCCGACATTGCCACGTTTGGGATTGTCATGCCGGAACGCCCATAGGAGTGTTGCGATGTCGAGCCCATCACCGGCCACACGGCTCCAAAGTCCCGACTGTTTGTCCACCGACAAGGACAGAATGCCGCTGCTGACTTCTCGCGCTCCGTAGGCACGGATCACGCCTCCCTTGCCAGGCAAGCCGAATGCGCGGGCGATGCGCTCGGAGGCTATGAGTTCGGCAATGCCAAGCGCAATGCTGAACCATCCGAGTTTGCGCGCCACCATGTCGGAGGGCGCGAGCGCCTTCGGGCCAGAATTTACGACCCTTGGGTCGCTTGGCCATCTGCTGAGATTGCCGAATTTGCTAAGCATGTTCATGACACTGATCCTATGGCTTCAGTACGACTTTGACGCAACTGTCCTGCTTGTCGCGAAAGAGCTTGTACATCTCGGGTCCTTGTTCGAGCCCGGCAGTGTGGGTGATGACAAACGACGGGTCGATCTGACCTTCTTCGATGCGGCGCAGTAGATCGTCGGTCCAGCGGTTCACATGAGTCTGGCCCATCCTGAAGGTCAGGCCCTTGTTCATCGCTTGGCCCATCGGGATCTTGTCGACGAACCCGCTATACACGCCCGCGATTGAGATGACGCCGGCTGGCCTGCAGACATAGATCATTTCACGCAGCACGTGGGGCCGATCGCTCTCCATCAGCATCATCTGCTTCGCGCGGTCATAAACGGTGTCTGGTTGACGAAAAGACACGTGACTTTCCATCCCGATGGCGTCGATGCATTTATCTGGCCCCTTGCCGCCTGTAAGCTCGTTCACCCTTTCAACAACGCTCTCCTCCAGGAAGTTGATGGTGATCGCGCCGCCCGCTCCGGCCATGGAAAGGCGTTCGGGCAGGCAATCTATGCCAACGACCTGCTTGGCACCGAGAAGAATGGCGCTGCGGATTGCCATCTGCCCCACCGGGCCACAGCCCCAGATCGCGACGGTATCGGAGGGCTCGATTTCGCACTGGACAGCAGCCTGCCAGCCAGTTGGCAATATGTCGCCAAGGAAGAGGACCTGCTCATCGGAGAGCCCGACCGGTACCTTGATGTGCGTTGCATCGGCAAATGGTACGCGAACATACTCAGCTTGTCCGCCCGGGTAACCGCCGGTCAGATGGGTATACCCAAACAGCCCAGCCGTCGTGTGACCGAACGCCTTGTCGGCGATGTTCTTGTTGCGGTTGGTACGCTCGCAGACCGAAAAGTTTCGGCGCTTGCACTGGTCACATTCCCCGCAAATGATGGTGAAGGGAACGACGATGCGGTCTCCCTTCCTAAGCGCGCCGTTTACCCCGGATCCAACTTCCACCACCTCACCCATCATTTCGTGGCCCATAATGTCGCCGGGCAGAATTGCCGGAATGAGGTTGTGATAGAGGTGCAGGTCCGAGCCGCAGATCGCGCAGCTCGTCACCTTGACAATGACGTCGCGCGGATCCTCGATTTCGGGATCGGTAACCTCGTCGCAACGTATGTCTTCTTTTCCATGCCAAACCAGCGCTCGCATGCTTAATCTCCCGTGGCCCCCGGTTCGCGGCGTCGTAGCAGCTTCCGCGGCGACCCTCATGTGGCAAACGGGGTTGCGGAACCACTGCTTCTTGCACCCGAGAGCGAGCCCGGCCGCCTTCCTTCTGCCTGCGAATTAGCTTCGGGGTTCAACCCGCGAGGCAGCATCCATGTTCCCGCCTCCGTTAAAAAACTTAAGCCCGGCTTTTGAACGAGGGGTTGATGGCAGTGTGGGGCCGTCGAGAAGGCGGTGGCCGCCCTGCCGGACATCGTCAAGAAGGTCAAGGAAGCATCCAACGTTCCCTGCTTCGCCGTGGCGGTGGTGCATGGCGGCAGATGATCATTGACCAAGGCTATGGCCTTCGCAGCAACCGGGATGACACCCTCTAAGGTCAGCAGCACCACCATCTTCCAGGTCTCCTCGGTGTCGAAGGCGATCTCGGCCACAGTGGCCGCCATCGCCATGACGAAGGACCACAGCTTCGGGCGACGCCACCATCGGCGAGCTCTTCGTTCCTCGCTCCGGCCTGCGTCCGGCGGCGGGCAGCGAGCTCGAGGATCTCGGTCCAGCGCAAGCAGATCGTCGTCCCGCGGCTGATTGGTCGGCTCGTGCTGATCTGGGGCTTTCCGCTGTCGCTGTGGCTGCCGAGAGACGCAGGGTTCGAGCGATAGATGAAGCCCTGCAATTCCTTGGGGGTCTATGGCGGGCGAGGGTTTCCAAGCACGTCCGGATCGGCGCGAAGACTCGATGCGGATGCATATCGCCAATGGTAGCGCCAACCCGTTTGATTGCCGATTTTGTGCCGGGATGCTTGGAGTCTAGCACGCCAAGGGTGCATGAGCTTTTGGACAGCAACCGTCGAATGACTGCTGAGCCTGAGAACTTGGGGTCCATCTGATAGCGAGTCATTTGGCCAAGTCTAGCAACGGGCAATTGGAATGCCGACCACAGATGCCTAAGCCGCTATCGACCAGCCGCTGCCGTTTCGTCCCAGAAAGAATCCACAAAGCCGTAGCCCCCGGATTCGCGACTTGCTCAGGAAACCTCGCAATGCACGCATTGCTAGACAGTGCGGCACTCTATTCTCATGGCGCACGATCCGATCACACGCTGGGCAAGGCAACGGTTGCCGCTTTGCGACGTTGCTGAAAGCCGAGCGTCGGCAACTGTGCCGCCCAACGGAACACCGGGCGCGTCGCGGCCGTTTTGTCCCAGGACCGGAAGGTGAGACGTGGATAGAGTGACCTCCAATGCCGGAAAGGCTGAGCAGTGCGAACTTGCAACAGGAGGAGAAGCCGAACCGCCAGCTGCCGCGGTAGCTGCGGCATTGATCAGCGCTTTGGAAACCACTCGAAATAGGGACATGCTCCATATCGCAAGTTCCGAACGCAGTGCTGCTGACATCACCCAGGCATTGCGCCACTTCCTCCCAAAAGCTGATATCCTGTATATGCCGCCGTGGGATTGCCTGCCATACGACAGGGTGTGGCCGACTCGCGCCACTATGGGGCGGCGGGTCAGCGTTGTTCATGCTGCTGCGGCCGCTACGAACGGACCCCGCATCACGGTTACTTCGGTCGAATCTGCCCTGCAGCGGGTACCGCCTCCCTCGGCAATCAGCCAGGGTTTCGCGACCCTGCAGATCGGACAGGAGGTGGACCCGAGGGCACTTCGTGTATTGGCTGAGAGAACTGGCTATGTTGTCGACGATCGGGTCGACGAACCAGGCGAGATGGCCGTCCGCGGGGATCTTATCGACATTTTTCCTGCTGACCGTGATCGCCCTATTCGTGTTGTCCTGGGTCCTGGCGGCACCATCTCCGAACTTAAGACATATGACCCAATCACTCAACGAAGCGAACGATCGCTGCACAGAGTCGTAGTTGGTCCGGCGTCCGAGCTTATGTTGGAACCCGGCAACGAGTTCGACCCTGCAGCGATGCGAACGATCCCGATGGAGGAACGCCTGGTCTCGCTCTACTCCGACTTGCCGGCGCTCTTCGACGTCGCATCAACAGCTACCATCTCCTTCCTGGATGGATTGGAAGAAATCTCGCTCACTCGCGTCTTGGACCTCACAGAGGAGGCGTGGCGCGGCAGGCGGCAAGTATCCACGGTGGCGCGGCCCGCGGCGAAACAATTTTATTTGTCGCGTG
>NZ_JBVVQO010000036.1:0-70669 GCF_055811215.1 Mesorhizobium sp. WSM4819 | reverse complement strand
AACCATCGGGGCAGCCGAATGCAACAACTACTTCAAAAACGCTGGATACGCTTCCGTCAAAACGTGAAACGCTCTAGGATGGGGGCGGCATACCGCGCGGGACGAACAGGTAGTTGATAACCTTGGGGTTTGCCTGCGCGGCGAGAAAGGCCCCTTCATCCTCGCAAGGCTCTAGCGCGCCTCGGTTGACTGCGAGGCACTGATACCCAGCACCAGCAACCTTATGAAACGTCTTCAGAGCATCCGGCCCGTGGTGCCTCTCAATCTCTATGAAGAGCGCCGGCCTACCGGTCCCGCTCAATGTCGCCCGCGCCCCGTCAAGAACGCTGCCCTCGTGACCCTCGACGTCAATCTTGATCAGACCGAATTTGGCACCGAGGCGTGCCAAGATGGCATCGACCGTCGTCACGGCAGTCAGGGACGTGACGAGCCGCACATTCCCCTGCGCCCTCTGAAACTAATCGACGTTGTCCTTGCCGATACTTCCGAGGCTGTGGAGAGCAGCGCCCCCCTCTGCGATCGGCACGGCGAGCTGCTCGACCCCGCTTGTGGCGCTGCACGCGGCACAGAGGACCGAAGCGCGTTCACCAAAGGCACGGCGCAGGAAGTTAGCGCGCTCTAAGTTAGGCTCTACCGCAACAACCTTGGCAAAGTGCTCAGTGAACGGCTGCGTGAAGAGGCCGGAGTTCGCGCCAATGTCTAGCGCTGCGGTGTCCTTAGGAATGTTGGACCAGACGTAACGCATCAGCGTCACAAGGTCCGCCTTGCTGTCGGCCCGCCGAAATTTCTTGCCCGCCCGCAACGCTACTGCTGTGGCGGGAAACAGACCTTCAGTTACTTCGACCAATATCCTTCGCACAATTGTGGAGCTAATATTGCATCTGCCCCGTTGGCAAGCCTTTAGATAAGGCTTGCGGAGTGCGAGGCCGATCATATGAGCATCTGAACGGGCAGGAAGATCGTCTCGTCTTCGACCAGGCAGAACGGCAGCGTCAGCAGGAACGTCACCATATCCGGTACGTGGGTGTGATACGCCCCGTCGTTCACCATGCGGACGAAGCGCGCGATGGAGGCATTGGCAGCCGTCTGCGTGTTTCAGTAAGTCCCGGACACCTTTTCCGGTAAGTCCCGGACACCGTTTTCACTAACTCCCGGACAGTGATTCCGCTAAGTCCCGGACAGTTTCCGGGGTGGATTTGACGGTCGGTTCTCGGCTGCGCCGTTCTGGCATTTTGGCTCTCTCATCATCGAACCGAGAGAGCCCATGCCAAGACGGAAGCAAGCGAGACGAACGAGCGTGAGGGATATCCGGACGATCCTGCGCCTGACCCATGAACAGGGTCTTTCGGTGCGCGAGGTGGCAGAGCGACTGAAGATCGGCAAGACCTCGCTTTCGACCTATTTACTGCGGGCGCGGGAGGCGGGGCTGTCGTGCTGGCCCCTGCCTGCGGGCTTTGACGACGATGCGGCGCTGGAACAGCGTCTGTTTCACCGAATGGGCCGTCCGCCGCAGGATCTGAGCGAGCCGGATTGGGCGCGGGTCGCCCGGGAGCTGAAGCGCGAAGGGGTGACGCTGACGCTTCTGTGGCAGGAATATCGCGCCGCCCATCCCGACGGCTACGGCTTCACCTGGTTCTGCGAGCGGTTTGCCGCCTTCCGGCAGCGGACGAGCGCCGTGTTCCGCAACCGGCATGCGGCTGGCGCGGTGATGCAGACCGACTATGCCGGGCAAACGGTGCCGGTGATCGATCCGGCGACCGGCGTCGTTCACGCCGCCCAGATCTTCGTCGCGGTGCTGGGCGCCTCCACCTGACCTTCGCCTTTGCTTTAGATTCCATGAGGAGTGAACAGCGGTCGGCGCTCTGCAAGACCGCAAAGATGCACTCACTCTTCAGGAAATGGCTATGAGTGCCGCCTACCATCCGTCTGATATGTTATGTCGACTGCGATCCGAACCGACCTCGGTGCAATTTTCCTCTAGTTGGAACTGAGCCGATCAACTTGATTGATTGCGTCTTTGTCGCCGACGGTGGTGAGAAGGTGTCGAAACATGCGGTGCCTGGCGGGAATGTCAGGGATTTGCTTCCCGGTTCGCGCATCTTCAACATTCCAACAGAAGGTACGCTCTCGAACTGGCAGCCGATTCGCCGATCGTGGCGATGAAGGCGGCAGCACTCGCCGGGTTTTGATTCCACCGCGTTCTGCAAGCCAACGGCGTTGAAGCCACGTTGTCGATGCAGCATCGATCGCTGCGTCCCGTCCCCGGAGGCGGGCCCAAGAACACACCATCCAGGCCAGTATATTCGATCTGTACGCCAAGCACGAGAACGGCCGCGACCGGCCAAGGCCGCGGAGATTATGATTTCGGCTCGTCTGCCATGATGCGCTCGATCATTTCCAGATCGCATTGGGAATCCAGGAGGAAATTGTCGAACACCGCCCTCCCAGGTCCGTACGTCTGCGAGGAACTCCTTCAGGCTCTCGGTGAAAGTAGTGATTCCCTCGTCGGTTCCGTCGTGGGCGTAGATCATTTCGCCGTAGTCGATATTGTCTGAGTTGCTGGCGATTTCCTGGAGGAGTTCGAGGTTCTCGCCGATCAGCGTTGCGAACGTATTCGATCTTGTAGACCATGGTTGGGCATGCCATCAGGCGGCCTCTTGCCGAGTGTTTCCGGCGGGCTTCCAATTCCATATGGCAGCAGTTCCGGTAGTCTGGATACGGACATGTTCGGGATCCGAGCGAGGACATCCGCCAGCCAAGCCTGAGTGCCGATGTCGTACATCTTTGCCGTAACGATCAGCGAATGAACGCACCGCGATCTCCACCGCGTTGCGATCCGGCGAAGAGCCATGCCTTTCGCCCCAGAGCGATACCGCGCAGAACGCGCTCGGCGGCATTGTTAACAAAGGCGTCAACGAGCTTGAACGTGTCCCGGTGCAGCTCGCCGAGCTTGATAAAACTCTCAAACAATCGCTCAAGGATCACGAGCTCTCCGGTTGATGACGATACCGGGCGGACTTCCGTGGTTGCTCCAACATCCTTTCATCGTTTGGCGATATTCATTGGTTCCCGACTCCGGAAAGCTGAGCAGCTACTTTGGCCTCGGGCTCAGCCCCATTTCAGCTCCGGAAACGTCGCGCCTGCACAGGTTGCCCAGTCGAAGGTGCGTGCCCGTGATTTGGCAAGAGCACCGTCGCGCTCACGCAGTTCTGCATTGGCCACATAGGTTGCTATCGCGCGGGCCATCGCGTTCACGTCCTCCGGGGGCACCAGCACACCAGTGGAGCCCATGACCTCGGGTATGCCGCCGACGGCCGTCGCTATCGAAGGACATCCTTGCGCACCGGCCTCAACCAACACTAGCCCGAAGCCCTCGATCTTTCCCTGTAGCTCTCGTGCGAACAATGTGTGGCACGCCGCACGGCGGTATAAGCGCTTTAAGTCGTCGTCGGACAGCCTACCGGTAGCGATCACTGGAACACGAGCTCGTGCCGCTTCATCCAATATCTTTGAGGCATAGGCCTGATCTTCGGCCCGTCCAGCCATCACAAAGATCGGATTGTCTAATCCGTATTCATCGCGCGCGCTCGCGATAGCCCGGACAGTTTCCAACTGGCCCTTCCGAGGCTCGATACGTCCGACTGCGCAAATGACGCTTGCAGCTTGTGGTACAGCTGCAAGTTGCGGGTGTTCAAAATTCCCATGGATTGGCTGAAACCACATGGGATCCACGCCGAGATACGTGACGACACCCTTCCGGGGCATTCCAAAACTTTCGGAAAAGATCCGCAGCGTCGCATGTGAGTTGGCGAAAACGACCTCTGCTCCTTCGTAGGCGCGGCGTACAAACCGAAAAAGGATGGAATCGGTCCTGAATTTGCTGACTTCGCTGCCATGAATCATCGCTCGATACCCTCTGCGATGGAACGGTCGTAGCACAAATGTCACAAGTACACTGCGTATGTCGGCGGCCAAAAACAACCTGTCCTTAGGAACGTTGCGCAGAATAGAAAGCGCCCGCAGCGCCCCGAATGGAGAAATTTGATGATGCCGCAGAATGCGATGGGTATCCGGCTCCTGGGGAACGGCAGGAAGGTCAGGATAGGCAGGCGCTATGACGGTCGCAGCGTGGCCGCCAGCACGAACGATGTCGACCAACCGTCCGGCGTATGTTCCGATGCCACCAGGAAATGGATGATATTCGTACGTCATCAGGATGATGCCGTGCGGAGGCTGAGATATCATGGGTCAAGAACTCCCAATGCCGCCCGCCTCGCCTTTAGCCGATGAGGGGATACTGTAGGCGGGCCGAGAAAACAGTCCCGCGATGATCAGCGATGCCATGCTCTGCAATTGCATGCGTTCAACTGATCGGCGAATCGCAGAAAACCGGGCCGCTTCGCTACTGTCGCCAAGCAACTTTGGTTTCCCAGTTTGCGCGCCCGATCTAATAGACGCCACGTAACGGTTGCGAGCCCGCGGCGCCGGGCTGCGTGCGTGGCGCGTTCCGGTCAGCCCCTCGGCGTCAACCCGCAGCAGATACTCCATCGCCGTGATGCCTATCTGCTCAAGACAAACAATGCCTGCTCCACAACTAGGCCTGGTAATACTGATGATAACGTTCACTGTAAAATTCGGCGCTGCCGAACTTTTGATACCGCTTGATTCTTCTGATATCGACTTTGTTAAGCAGAACGCCGATGCATTTATCCGCCAGGATCGGGTTGTTGTTGAGAATTTCGCGCACGAATGTACGAGCGGTCACACCCCATTCAACAACCAGAACAAGGCCGTCGAGGTGCTGGACAAAGGACCTCACGTCCGCGACTGGAGCCAACGGGGGCAAATCAACGACGACGTAATTGAACATAGGGCCCACCTTGAGCAGAAAGTCGCCCATTTTCTCGATAGGCTGCACGGCGTTTGCGAGCTTTCGTTGGCTCTGGTTCACGC
Source organism: Mesorhizobium sp. WSM4819 (assembly GCF_055811215.1). Lineage (NCBI taxonomy): Bacteria > Pseudomonadati > Pseudomonadota > Alphaproteobacteria > Hyphomicrobiales > Phyllobacteriaceae > Mesorhizobium > Mesorhizobium sp. WSM4819. The sequence continues at coordinate 65,716 of NZ_JBVVQO010000036.1, read as the reverse complement.
CGGGCAGGAACCTCAATGGCAATGACTGATGGGCCAGCAAGTCTCTCGGATTGAATTCTCCAGCCAACAAATTGGCCAGGCCTCGTTCCCAGCCGTTGGCTAACATAGGGGACAAGCCAGGATTGTGGATATCGGCATCGATCAACAACGTCTTACAACGCTGCATAGCAAGAACCATTGCTAAATTAGCAGCGACCAGAGACTTCCCTTCTCCCGGGAGGCAAGAAACGATGCCGAGCACCTTGGTGCCCTTGCTTGGTAACTCGACGTCAACAGCGACTTTCACAGTTCGCATCGCTTCAGCGAATTCCGAGCGCGGATGTTGCTCTACCCAGTTGAAAGCGCTGTTCCCCACCTCGATGAATGACGGCTCTCCGGCCGCACGATCGTGCTTGTTTCGGCGAATTGGCTTCCCGTCCAGCAAAGGGATCATTCCGAGCGTCTGAAGTCCGAGCTCATCGCGCACTTGAGCCGTCGTGCGGAAAAAGCGCTCCCGGTACTCCCGAATTCCGCCCACACCGGCGCCAACCATGCCGGCGAGCACGACGCAGAACGCCAACGTAAGACTGCTGTTCGGAGAACTCGGTCCGCTGGGGATTGGTGGCTCCGAGATGGTCCGCGCCTCCGTCAACGCCACCGAAAGGTTCTGCAGGCTCGCTTGGTAATGCTGCAGGACCTGTTCATATTGCGACTTGAGAGAGGACGCCTCAAGTTCGAACTGGCGCAAGGTAACCAGCGTTTCCTTGGTCAGCGTATTGTCTGTTCGGAACCTGTGGATTGCGAGCTCGGCATCGACCGATCGCTTCCGCACCGTCTCGAGCTCTTCCGCCAGTGCGCCGCGAGCTCGGATAATCGACTCGTCTTTGGCTCCGACTTGGTCAGAAATATAGATTTCTGCATACTTACTGGCTATTTTTTGCGCCATTTCGGCGCTAGGCGACCGAAATTGGACTTCCAGAATGTAAGAATCCCCTACGCGCTCTACCGTTATATTCTCAGCCAGAATGCCAAATGCCTGCCATCGAGGATCGGATCCTCGCACGGCACTCGATTTTTCGGGCGCTCCGCTTGCTTCGGAACTGCCGATGAATGGCCACCGAGCGACCGATCCTGTGAGACTGTTGAGCAAAGAATATGGCGCTGACAAGAAAGAGCGATCGGTAGCAAGACCGAGGCTGTCAACGACCTTTAGCCCGATGCGGTCGGAAAGCAATAATTCGACCTGACTCAGCATCATCGGGTCAAGCTGTGCGGAGCTTCCGGTCTCTGTTAACTGCGTCACGACGGATGGCTGGTTCTTGTCGATCAGGATTCTGGCGGTCGACTCGTACAAGGGCACCTCGGCCCAAAGATACGCCAGCCCCAGCACAAGTCCTGCGAGCGCGCATGTAAGGACGAACCTCAACTGCCGTTGCGCAGCCGCCACGAGTGTTTCGAGATCAATCGTTCCCCACTGAGGATCGCCGAATGTGAAGGCAGAATCCGGGTGCTTTTCAACTTCGCGGAGCATAAGCCTTCAAACCCGTGGGACGAGACTTGCAGTGCATTGGTAGTTACAAACACCATACCACATTATCTGACTGAATGTCTGCAAATTCAGTATCGGCGCCCGCGGAGCACAGGCGCACCGCTCGGGGCGGGCATCAGCCCGCTCTTCTCCAAAGGCGCAACTCCTAACCTCGATGCAATAAACGAAACCTCACGCGGCCCATGCTCCGACTGCCGCAATTCCGCTGCATGTCGTAAGCTCCAATTGAAGGAAGAAATTGAGTCGTATTGCCAAATGGCAAAACATCTGAGCAAGAGATTCCGGGGTCAGGTTGAGCCTGTCCTGCGGGAAACGGGAATGGCTCGTCGATCACGGACGCGCGATAACGATCACCACAAGGGTCCTGCGCGCATCTGGCACCTCGCGGAAAGCCTCTCCGGTGCCCGAATAAGACAGGCTGCAGTCACATTTTGTTTCGTGGTGTGGGGTGTCATCTTGCTGATCGTCCTGCTCTAGCAGCCAGAGTCTATAAAGGCGGAGAGTGGCCCGTCTCACTTGCTAAGTGGCTCGGCAGTTGCTCCCTTTCGGACTCATCGCGCGATGTGTGACTTCGGAATCACCGAGTCTTTGGTTACCGAGCGGCGGCGCACCAGCAGCATGACAGCAACAAAGTACCCGATCTGTACCAAGATCCCACAAATTAGCGTTTGGACAAACGTGCTCCAGAGGGAGGCGGTGAGCAAATATGTACTGATGGCGAATACCAACAGTACTATGATAAGGCCTCGCAAAAAAAGCAAAAAAGACATCGTCCCACTCGCAGCCGCTGGTGTGACGCGCTTCTTGGCTATCCAGGCCTCAGCGCGTTAACCATCATAACATATCGGAACGGGTCAGAGCGACCGATATATATTAGAGGATGCGAATAAATGCACCCAACCTGTGCCAGGACGATTGCTTCCAGGCGCGACCAACTCCCGTTCGGTGGCCAAGAGAGGCTTGCCACACGGACTGGCCATGCCGTTGTTCAGAGCGTAAATTCGCCTCAAAAGAATGGCATTGTGAGAAAGGTCTGCGTCGATGTCATGCTCAAGCATTGCGGGGTGAAGCGAATGTTGAATAGATCGGTGCGCTGGATGCGGGCAGGCAGCTGCGCTGCACTCACATGCATGTTTTTGTTGTTTGCATACGCGATTCCGTCGAATGGCCTTGCCCTAGCAGAGGAGCACAATGTCGGCGAGTACCGTCTGCAGACTGGCGACGTGATCGGCTTCGCTGTCATAGGCTATCCCGAGATGCAAAAGCGAGCTGTGATCGACCAAAGCGGTGTAATCGTGTTGCCGGTCCTAGGCCCCCTAAACGTTCTCGGGAAGACAGTAGCGGATGTTCGCAAGGAGGCAATTGAGGTTTTAAAACCAAAATCCCTTCCGCAACGATCCGCCGACGGCACTGAGACTTGGACTGGTTTTTATCCGGATCAGATTGTAGTTGATATTGAGGAATACCGACCCGTCTATATTGACGGGGACATTGCCTCTCCTGGGATTCAGGCCTTCAGACCAGGAATGACTGTCCGACAAGCTGTGGCGACTGGCGGCGGCTACGGTCACGGTGGGCTTCAAAACCCTGAAATGACAGCAGCGGGCCTTGGCGGCCGCCTCCACATTGTGCGCATCAAGTACCAGGAAAACGAAATCAAGGCTGCTCGCATAGAGGCGCAGCTGAGCGGCGCCAGAGTGATTGAGGTCCCGGACGCAGAACGTGACCCGAGCCTCGAACCTCGTCGCGACGAAGCTTTGCAGCAGGAGGGGAAGCATCTTGAAGCTGTCTATGCGGATCAGGAGAAGGAGCGCGCTTCAATTAAGTTGGCCGCAACCAAGGCGGAGGAACGAATGGGCTACCTGAAGGAGCAGCAGAAGGCGGATCAAGCGGGCGCAGCCGCAGATGCGGCGGAAGTCGATCGCCTCAAGAAGCTCTTCGAAAAAGGTCTGATCCCGATCACGAGCGTCAACGCTGCTCAACGCGCAGTGCTCTTGTCAGCGACCCGCGCTTTGCAAACCAACGCTGAGATCGCTCGACTTGAACGCGACCAAGGGGATTTGCAGCGCAGTCTTGATAAGCTTATCGACCAGAGTCGAATTGACCTGTTGGCTGACTTGCAGACTGAACGCGCGGCGATGAACCAAATGCGCGCTGAGATGGATTCATTGACCAAACAAATCGCCTACGTGATGCAGATGCGCAGCGAGCTTGTAGGCCGAATTACGATCGGTGTAACCCGCTCCACTGACGGACAGGCAGCGACGACCGAGGCGACTGAAGATACTCTGCTTGCTCCGGGTGACACCATCACAATTACGCTGGAGGCCCCACCAGGGGCGGCGGTCGCGGATTAAACAATTAAATATTGTATAGAGGCGGCGCGTAGTTGCACGGGTCCTATGGAAATGTGGTCCGGGCCAAGATCGTTCTGGTGGCCGCTCAGGCTCCGGGCAGAGACGTGATTGCCGCGTGCGCCGCCAAAGCCTGGCATCAAGCATCTAGCTTCAACAGCTCCGGCTCGGTACGTCCGAACAGGGACGCGCTCACCTCTCTAGATAAGTCTTTTCGTAAAGAGGCCGAGACTCGGCGTTTCGCATCCGTTTCACTCGAACCTTGATCCAGCGAGGAACCAGCCCCCGGCAGCAGACGTCGACCGTATGAGGCAGACGTGAAATGGCCGTGCGCGGCTCCAGGACAAAGAGCTTCTTCGACAGGTACCAGGCTGCGGAAGGCCGCCCTTGAATCAAAGCCTTCACGGCAAGCCCATTGATCGTGTCAAGCAGATGGGCATTGAGATCGCTCCCAAATTGCGGATATTTCTCGCGAAACTCGGCTAGAACAATTTCATACGAACGAAACATCTGCATGACATCGCTCGACATGTTGCCGATCGTCCTCCGGTAACCCACAAGATGTTGGGGCACGACACGAAACTCGTAATTCTCCGCTATTCTGAGGCACATTAGAAGATCTTCGCAGCCTTGTGCGTTCCTCGCCCTCAGGGAAGGATCAAACTGTCCCGCCCGCTCGAATGCGGAGCGACGTACAAGCATCGAACTTCCGTTACCGACAAAGTTGTTTCTGCACATGCGTTGCAGCACGCGACCCTCAGCATCGGGCTGTTTGAAGGAAAATATCCGATCGTCCTCGTCGATCTCCGCAAACCAGCAATATGCCAGGCCAGCTGTCGAGCCTCCTTCCTGCAGGACGCGCAGTTGCAGTGCGATTTTGGATGGAGCCCAAAGATCATCCGCGTCCACGAACGCTAGAAACTCCGCATCGGTGGCAGCGGCGCCGCTGTTGCGTGCGTGCGCAACACCCGCGTTCGGCTGCCTGAAAAGGCGTATACGCCGATCTTGCTCGGCATAGGCGGCCACAATTGACGCGGACCGGTCCGTCGACCCATCATCCACTACGACAATGTCCAGCGCTTGGTGGCTCTGCTGGCAGATGCTGGTCAGCGTCGGGAGAATGGTTCTCTCGGCATTGAACATGGGCACCACGACGCCTATCACAGTGGCATTGTGCTGGCTCATTTGCCTTCGTCTTTTCTCACGACGTGGTAAAATGGCATATCAGGGCCGGTAGTTCCATCAGAATTCACTACTTTAGCTGATGGAGGATTCAACCACGACGGCCGAGCGGCAAGGCAGAGGTCGCGGCGCGTTTCACTCAGCACTCCTGGAAGTGATAAAGTAGCGGCCTCCAGACTTTAGCTGGATAATTGGGAACTCCGATCGTGTAGGTGAGTGAGGAACCTTCCGAACCGCCCGTCGCGGCATGCCGCAGCCGAAGCCATGCAGCAGGCGCTGCATCGGTGAAACAGGCGCCCATTAATACAACGACAACGCGCCGGTCGAGATCGCCGGCTGCCCACGCTTCAGCCGTTCATCGTTCAATCACCGCGATTCAGGACATATCGTTATGGCGACATGGCACCGGATCTCCAGGGCCGCCGAGGATATCTATCAAGATGCAACGCCAAAATTACCTCCGGTCGCCGTGTGCCACCCGCAACTGGAAACGATGGCGGGCGTTGCTGTGACGAACAGGATATAAGCCTAACTGGCAGCAAGCCTGGTTGAAGAAAGCCCGACGGTCATGAAGCCAATGAACGAAGAGCATCTCGCAGTGCTACGCAGGCACATGGTCGAGATGATTGCAATCCATACCGACCTTGCAAGCGAGGAGCTCGGCAAGGCGGCGCTCGATGAACGGGTGATGGCAGCGATGCAGCAGGTGCCGCGCCATCTGTTCGTGCCAAGCTCGGTCGCGCCTTATGCCTACCAGGACATGCCACTGCCGATCGGCTTCGACAAAACCGTCTCGCAGCCGTTCATCGTCGCGCTCATGACCGATCTCCTTGCTCTCCAACCGCACGAGGCGGTGCTCGAGATCGGCACCGGCCTGGGCTACCAAACCGCAATCCTCGCGGAACTCGCCGGGCACGTTTGGAGCGTCGAAATCATCGAGGAATTCGCAAGCCATGCCGAGGCTCTGCTGCAGGACCTCGGTCTATCCAATGTCAGCATTCGTGTCGGGGACGGGTCTCGCGGCTGGCCCGAGCACGCCCCATTCGACAAGATCCTGGTCAGCGTCGCGGCGGGGCGGGCGCCGCCGGCTTTGCTTGAACAGCTCAAGCCGGGGGGCCGCCTGGTTATGCCTGTAGGCCCTGAACAAGGGCAGTTGCTGACGGTCATCGACAAGGGTTCGGCAGGACAACTGAAGACCCGCAAAATCATCCCGGTTCGCTTCAGCCGGCTCGAAACGGTCTAACGAAGGGTGCGGACATCCGGCACGCAGGGAGCGCCGGGCCGCCTCATCCTTATGGGATTTCGCCGTCTCACGGCTGCTTCGCGTCGGCTCGTTTGAGCATCGCAAATGCGCGATTGATCCGTTGCAGCGCTGTCGCGTTGGCCACGAGTGCGTACAGCGCGAACCCGCCCGTCAGAATCCAGGGCGAAGCGGCGCCCATGGCGGTCGCCAAGCCGTCGGCGACCAACAGCACGCAAATAAAAACCAGGCGTTCCATCCGTTCGAAGAAATCCGGCCACGCGTGGTTTTCTATGGGGATTTCGATCGCCGTCCGCGCCTTGGCGTAGCTGGTGAGGATACCGCCGGCGAACGCGAGCATGGCGATTGCCCACAGGTCGGCGACCCAGCCTATTGCCGCAAACACGGCGAATTCCTGATAACGGTCGGCCATGGCGTCGAAATAGCCACCCGCCTTGGTGCTCAGATGTCTGCGACGGGCAACCGCCCCGTCGAGCGCGTCGAAGGTGAAGGCAAACGCCAGGCAAAGGCCAAAGGCAAGGCTCGACTGGTGGTACAGATAGGCGGCGCATGACAGGGCGACGAGCACCAGCCCGCCTGACGTAACCTGGTTCGGGGTCATGCCGATCCCGATCAGCGGAGCGGCGGCGTGCTCCCATAGCGGGTCGATACGGCGTTTCATGAGACCGGCGATCATGATGACTTGGCTCCTCTGACGATGTCGACGTTTAACCGGCAAATTGAGGGTTCGTTCCAGCCGGTCGGCGCCGATCGAGGCGGTCAGCGCAATGTTCGTCTGTGTCCGCTGTCGCAAATCGACTGGCGGTCTAAGCGTCGCGGCCTGACCGGGTCACGCCCGAGGGCATGCTTTTGCGCGACCGCATTAGCGGAAGTAACCGGAAAGACTGATACAACGCATATCCGCAATTCACCGGGAAGCCGTTCGAAACGCCATGCGTAAATTACTGCCTAAGCTTGCTTACCTGCTCGCGACCTCTGCCGGCGCGGGATTATCTCCGCTATGGCCGGGCACGGCCGGCGCCGGCGTCGGAGTGGCTGTTGCCGCGGTCCTGATACCTGCATCGCCTTGGCTGATCGGGCTCGCCTACATGGCCTTGTTCGCGGTGGGCGTATGGGCGTCGGCGCATGTCGTCTCCCATACCAGGACGGAGGATCCGCAGATCGTCGTCATCGACGAGACCTTCGGCACCGCCGCAACGCTTTCCATGCTGCCGCTGGACCCGGTCTGGTGGGCAGCAGGTTTCCTTGCTTTCCGGTTTTTCGACGTCGCCAAGCCTTGGCCCATCGGCGTCGTGCATGAGAAGGTAAGGGGTGGACTCGGCATCATGCTGGACGACGCGGCTGCGGCTGTCTTCGCCGGGGCGACGCTGCTTTTGCTGAACGATTTGATTCACCGTTTGCCGTAAGGAGGACATCTCAGTCTTCACCTGCCACCCAGCGCGAAAACAGACCTCTTCACTAAAATCTGCCGGAGCAGCGCTAGACCGCAGCGTCGCGCGGCCGCGCCAAATCGTTCGTTCCCTCCGGATCCGGCGCCTGGCCATAGCTCATCTTCTTCATCTGCTCGATCACCCGCGCCATCTCCTCGTCGGAAAGGACCGGCGGCTCGCCAAGGCTAAGCGCCTGGACATACATGCGCGACAGGGTTTCGACCTCGTTCGCCAGCCACAACGCGGCCTCCATGGTCTTGCCGAGCGAAATCTGGCCGTGCTGGCCGAGCAGGCAGGCGAGGCGATCCTTGAGTGCAACCAAGGCATTGTCGGACAAGGCCTGCGTGCCAAAGGTTGCGTACTCCGCGCAGCGGATGGTCGTACCGCCCGCCACCCCTGTCATATAATGGAAGCTCGGGATCGTCTTGTGATGGCAGGCCAGCGTCGTGGCGTAGAGCGAGTGGCAATGCAGCACGACCTCGATCTCCTTCCGCTCCCTCAAAATATCACGGTGGAAGCGCCACTCCGAGGAGGGCCGTCTGCCGACATAGGTGCCGTCAAAGCCCATCTCGACGATGTCTTCGGGCGTCATCGTTTCGTAGGGCAGCGACGAGGGCGTGATCAGGAAACCGTCGCTAGAGCGCACCGACAAATTGCCGGCATTGCCCTGGTTGATACCGCTAGAGTTCATCCGGCGGCAAACATCCACCATTTCGCGGCGCAAAGCGCTGTCATCAGTCATCGATTGTTCCTTTGCTGGTCTTGCGCTGTTGCAAGTTGTTTCGCTTCGCCAGGTCGCGCCACCGCTGTGCATAGGCTGCGAGCGTCTCACGATCGCCGGCAAAGGCAGTCGGCAGGCTGACTGCGATCGGAGCCGGCGTGTCACGCGTTTCATGTTCGCCAAGTAGCGCCGCACCCGAGGCGGTGCCATAGGAGTCGAGGTTGTAGACCGTTTCGGCGTTTGGCCGTAGTGCGGCAACCAGTGTGGCGTAGAGCGGGTCTCGCAGGAAGGTGCCATCCAATGCAACCAGCCCGTTTTCGTTCAGCGCATCGATACATTCTACCGTCAGCAGCGCGGCGTAGAGCACCGCGAGCGCCTTGCGCTCTGCAGGGGGTTCTGCAGGCGGCCCTTCAAACCGGCCGCGCCCGGCACTGCCTGGAAACAGGCCGTCATCGTCGCCGAACGACGGCAATGCGAAGGTGCCGCGCTCAATCAGCAAACTGACCAGCGCAGCGTCGGCTGCAGTTCCTTCTTGCCCCTGCCCTGCCACATGACTGAACTCTCGTCCGCCCATGGTCAAAACGCCGCCGACCGGGCGTCCTGTCACATCGCTGTTCAGCACCATTCCGCGATTTTCATCGAGGCGGTCGAGAGGTGTCGCCGCGCACATTCCGACAATCCAGGTTCCGGTAGAGATCACGCAGGCGTCGTGCATGCCTGCCGCCTGATAGCGGTAGAGGTTCAGGCTGCTGTCGTGGCCGCCGGTCAGGACAGAGAGCTCTTCCGGTATGCCGTGCCGGCGCGCCAGATCGTGCCGGATTGGCCCCAGCCTCTCCCAGGCCGGATGGAATGGTGGCATGAGGCGCTGCCATCCCTGCCCCGCCACAATGGGCGACCACTGCTTGCGCACATTGTTCCACAGATGGGATTGCGCCGAGAGGATCGTCGTTTCGGCCGATGGCACGCCTGACAGCCGCCAGGCCCAATATTGAGGCAAGCCCAGATACCAACGAGCTTGAGCGACGCGCTCCAAATCAACCTGCTGCATCCAGTACAGCTGGCGCGCCTGGTGGGCAGCCTTCAGCATGATCGCGCTGCCGCGATCGAAGAAATCGCCCGAAAGCGGTGCGTAGCCTTCGCGAATTGCAGGCGGCAAATCCTGCTCGTAGTCAATCATCGGCAGGGCACAAGTCTCGTCGGGATCTGCGTTCACCAAGACCCCTGCGGAGCCATGTCCGGTGCCGACCAGCTTTTCCAGCGGATGGTGTCGGCACAAAGTGGCGAGCGAGCCGAACAGCCAGTCGCTAATGCCGTTGAGATCGTGCTGCCGCCAAGGTGGACCGGGCCGCACTTCGTTGTGGACAGAGAGGCTCTCCACGAGAACGCCGTCGAGCGTCATTGCGGAGAGCTTTATGTTGGTCTTGCCGACATCGAAGACGGCGATCCTTGCGCCGTCCGCCTTCTGCCCGTCACCCATCGTCTCAGATCAGACCGTATTGGCGAGCCTTGTTGCGCAGGAACGGCAAGCCATTGCCCATCACTTCGGCCTCGTCCTTGGCAACCGGCCGCCAGACCGAGAGGCCGTAGGAGACTTCCGGCGGCATGTTGATGAAGCTTTCCATGGCCAGTCCGCCCTTGAAGCCGATCGCCGCCAGCGTCGCGTAGATCTCGTCCCAGGGGCAGTTGCCGGTGCCTGGTGTGCCGCGATCACTCTCAGACAAGTGGATGTACTTCAGGTGGTCGCGGGCAGCCAGAATGCCGTTGGCGGCCCCCTTCTCCTCGATGTTCATATGGTAGGTGTCGAGATGAACAAAAATGTTGTCGGCCCCGACTTTCTCGACCATCCAGACGGCCTGCGCGCCGGTGTTGATCAAATGGTTCTCGTAGCGGTTCACCGCCTCGATTCCGAGCTCGATGCCGCGCTTCTTGGCGTGCTTGGCGGCGACGGTCAGCACGTGGGCGATATTGTCGTATTCCTTTTCGGTCGGTGGCAGGCCGGTGCGTTCGCCGATACCGCCAAAAATCACGCCGGAAAGCGCCAACGCGCCCATTTCCGCAGTCTTGTCGATCGCCACTTCGAGATGTTCGATGGCGGCATCCGGCCGCACCGAGGCCCAGGCGCGCTCCGGCAGGCCAAGCGAGCAAACGGCAGGAAGATTGTGCTTTTCGAGCAAGGCGCGTGTGTGCGCGGCATCGACCGCCGGCGCGTTCAGAAGCGCGATCTCGATAAAGTCCATCCCGTATTTGACGGAAGCCGCGATCGCCTTCTCCGCGCCGGCCCGGTCCCAGTTCATCGTCCACATCGAGGTGTGGACCCCAAAACCATGCATCTGACTCACCCTCTGTTTGTGTTCAGGAATTTGAGGCGCCCGGCAAGCCAGCGCAGGATCATCACCGTGATCATCAGGATGCCCCAGACTGCCGTCGCAAGATGCTGGCTTGCGCCCATCAGATTGAGTCCCGAGGACAGAAGCTGGAGCACGACGAGCGCAACGAAGACCGGGATCACCCGACCGAAGCCGCCGAACGGATTGACCCCGCCAAGGAAGCAGGCAAGCACGGTGATCAGCAGGTAAGACTCGCCGTGGCCGACACGCACCGAATTGAAGCGCGCCAGCATGATGATGCCGGCGACCGCGCACATCGCGCCGGACAATGTGTAGACGAGAACCTGCACCTTGCGCGTATTGATACCGGAATAGCGTGTGGCCTCGATATTGGAGCCGATCATGTAGGTGTTGAAGCCTAGCTTCATGCGCGTCAGCAAGACGTGCCAGATCAGCACGCAAGCGATGAAGATGAGCAACGGCACCGGGATGCCAATAATCGAACCGTAGCCGATCGGCGCCAGGAAGCCGGGAATGCCGGACACGTCGCCGCCGCGCGTCAGGAATTCGCCGAGACCGCGCAGGAAGATCATCATCGACAGCGAGACCAGGATCGGGTGAGCCTTGGTGTAGGCGATGACGAGCCCCATGATCAGCCCGCTCAGTGCGCCGACCGCAATGGCAAGGACCGAGCCAAGCACAAAGGCGCCGACGCCCGCGTCGACGCCTCCCTGGCTTTGCAGTACCCAAGCCAGCGTCAAGCCGGCCATGTTGGCGGTGAAGGTGATGGCCAGGTTCAGGCCGCCGGTCAGGATCGGCAGCAGCATGGCGAGTGTGAGGAGGCCGAGTTCCGGCAGCTGGAAGGCGACGGATCCAAAGGTAGCGCGGGAAAGAAAGTTCGGCGCGGCAAAACCGAACACGATCATGACAGCTACGAACGCGGCAAACGGACCTGCAAGTTCGGGGCCGAGCGCGTTGCGGACGCGTTCAATCAAAACCGTCATGAATGCACCCGTCGGCTTTTCAGGAACGGCAGCAGGCGTTCGATGCGGGTATTCGAAAGCGTGATTGCGGCAAGAATGATGGCGCCGACGATCATCTTGAACGCGAAAGGCGACACGCCCATCAAATTGAGTCCGTTCTGGGTAATCGAGACCAACAGAACGCCCAGAATGCAGCCGAGCACGCTGCCCTTGCCGCCGCCGAGCCGCGCACCGCCAAGGACCACCGCTGCCAGGACGTCGAGTTCGCGCCCATAAAGGGCATTCGGCACAACCTCCTGCGCGTAATGCGCCTGGACGAGACCGGCGATACCCGCCATCAGGCCAAGCCAGCCGAAGGCGATAAATTGCATGGCACCGATATTGATGCCGAAGCGGCGCGCGCCCTCCGGGTTGTCGCCAAATGCGTAGAGTTGGCGGCCAGTGGTGGTGCGCGTGATCAACGCCCAGGTAGCGAACACGCATATGGCCATAATGAGCACAGGCAGGGTGATCTCCGCCCAGGTCCCGTCAGCCATCTCTCGCTCGAACAGCACGACGCGGGTGGTGAGCCAGTCCGGCAGGTTGTAGATCGACACGCCGCCTGTGAAAAACATCAGCAAGCCGAAGAAAATGTTGAAAGTCGAAATCGTGGCGACGATCGAGATGATCCTGAACCCGTGGATCAGGAAGGCGTTGATACAGCCCAGCGCGACGCCCAATGCGCCAGCGATGATGAAGCCGACAATCCAATTCCCGCCGCCGATCCAGCCGAGGACGGTCGCGGTCATATATTGCACAACGGAGGCAGCAACCGCGAAGGAAATGTCAATGCCGCCGGCGATCAGCACGACCAGCAGGCCGACGGCGAAGATGATGTTGACCGAGCTGGTGTTCAGAAGGTCAAATGCGTTGCCGAGGGTGAAGAACCGGTCTGTCGCGAACGAAAGGAAGACGCAGATGACTGCGATGACGGCGAGCAAAGCCAGTTCCGTTGCGTGGGAGCGGACAAACCTACGCATAGACCGCCTCCTCCATCGCCTGGAGGGTCGTAGCGCCCGGCGTAAATTCGCCGACGATGCGCCCCTGAGCCATGTGCAGCACACGGTCCGCGTTGAAATAGACTTCAGGCACCTCGTCCGAGATCAGGATAATGGCCAGGCCGCTGTCCGCCAGCTTGGAAACGATGTCGAAAATGCCGGCGCGCGCGCCGACATCGACGCCGACCGTCGGTGCGTCGAGGATAAGCAGCTTCGGGTCGGTCGCCAGCCATTTTGCAATGGCGACACGTTGCTGATTTCCCCCTGACAGGGTCGATATCGCGTCGTCCGGCTTTCCGATCCTGACGCCGAGGTCCCTTATCCAGCGATTGACCAGAGATCGCTTGCGATCGCTCGAAATGAAACCGCCTGAAAGGATCTTGTCCAGCGAGGCGATGACCATGTTGTCGGCGATTGCCTGGGGCTGAATGAGACCGAGCGACAGCCGGTCTTCCGAAAGATAGGCGACGCCGGCGGCGATCGCGTCACGGTTGGAACCGAAGCGAACGGGTTTGCCATCCAGGGCGACAGAGCCCGATTTCGGCTTGCGCGTGCCAAACAATGTCAGCGCCAATTCGGTGCGCCCTGCCCCGAGCAACCCGGTGATGCCGAGCGTCTCGCCGCGCCGGACTGTCAAGGACACGTCGTCGAATTCGCCGGGCCGCGACAGTCCCTTGACCTCAAGCATGACCGGGCTCCTGCTCAAATCCCGATGCAGGACGGAATAGTCGAAGGTCTTGCCCGTCATCAACTCGGTGATGCGCGACTGGGTCAGGCCTTTGGTTGGATAGACGCCAACCAGGGCGCCGTCGCGCAGCACGGTGACGCGGCTGGAGATTTCAAGAACCTCCGCCAGGCGATGACTGACGAACACAACGGCGACACCCGACGCCGACAGATTGCGCACAACGTCCAGCAGATAGTCGGTTTCGGATTGGGTGAGCGACGCCGTCGGCTCGTCCATGAAGACGAGCTTTGCCTCACCGACGAGGGCGCGGGCGATTGCTACGATCTGCCGCTGTGCGATGGGAAAGTGGTGGAGTGCCAGATCGACATCGAAGGTAACACCAAGACGTTGCAAGGCGTTGATCGCGACCCGACGCATCTCGGCATAGTTCACCAGCCGCGGCCAGCGGCCGATGACGGTCTGGAACGCGATATTCTCGGCGACAGTCATCTCGGGAAACAGGGCGAGATCCTGCCAGATGACCTGAATTCCGCTGGCCTGCGCCGTAACCGGCGACATATGGGAGTAGCTCTGGCCATCATAATCGATTTCGGCGCCCGCCTCGGGCTTGTACACGCCTGTAATGACCTTGATCAGCGTGCTCTTGCCGGAGCCGTTCTCGCCGGCAAGACAATGCACCTCGCCCGGCAACACCTCAAAGCTGACATTCTTCAGCGCCTTCACGCCGCCGAACGTCATGTTGACGTTGCGGAGCGACAGCAGCGGCCGTGGTGCGGCGCCATCGAGTGCCTGATCAGCCATCGAGTCGAAACCTGGATCCAATCGCGTTTGCAATCCTGCAGCCGGGCCGGTTCGAGGCCGGGCCCGACTGCCATTAGCCCTGGGAGGCTTTACAGGCCCATCGCCGCGAGATCGTCGACAGTATCCTTGTTGATGGGGACGAGTTGATCGACGATGATGTTACGGTTTTCGAAGTCCGGCTTGACTGTCCCAAGCCCTTCGATCGTATCGCCATCCTTGATCTCTTTGCCCTTCATGAGATGGTCGGCCAGCGTGACGAAAACCTCGCCCGCCTGCTTCGGATTCCACATGAAGCCGCCGGAGATCGCGTCGCTTTTGATGAGCTTCCGGCCCTGGCCTGGCGAGAATGGTCCGAGCACGAAAATTTCGCCCACCTTCCGGCGCTCTTCGATTGCGCGGCCAGCGCCGATCGGGCCTTGGCTGCCGAAGGCGAGGAAGCCCTTCAGGCCGGGATTTGCGGAAATCAGGTCAAGCGCAGTGCTGCGGCTCTTGTCTACATCCTCGGCGACGCCATAACGTTCGCCGACGAGTTTCATGTCGGGATTATTCTTCTTCAGATACTCGATTGCCGCATCGGCCCAGGCATTGTGCAGCGGCACCGTCAACGAGCCGACGAACACCGCATACTCACCCTTGCCGCCCATCTTCTCCGCCAGGAGCTTGGCGTGAGCCTCGCCGAAGCCGGTGGCGGACGCGAGTTCGAAATCCCAGTCGGCGCCCTTCTGGCCAGGCGATTCATGTGTGATGACGATGATGCCGGCGTCCTTGGCCTTCTGCAGGACCGGTTCAAGCACTTTCGCATCATTTGGCACGACGCCGATGACCTTGACGCCCTGTGCGATCAGATCCTCGATGGCGCGAACTTGCAGTGCTGGATCAGCGCTGGTCGGGCCGACCATGAATGCGTCGATCCCGAGCTTCTCGCCGCGCTCCTTGATACCCGCCTCCATTGCGTTGAACCACGGAATGCCGCCGATCTTGACGACGACGCCGACCTTGCCGGCCTGCTGTGCCATCGCAGCGAATGATCCGCCAATCATAAGGGTCGCGGCAAGCGCCGCGATCAAGAGCTTTTTCATCTGTACTCCTCCCATAACGTTCCTAGTGGGAACACACTCGAGCCGTCGAACGACGGCGGCCGTTAGAAACCTCCCCGAAAGAGACGGGGCACTTCCCCATCGATCATCCACCGGTTTTCGCTTGCACAATCGATGGTGCAAAAACTATTGTGCATCGAGAAGCTCTCGTCAAGCGGGATATTGCTCTAAAATAGACGCGCCGGAGGCGCCAGATGGATCAGCGGGTCAAGAAGAAGGCGACGATCTATGACCTGTCCGTGCTGTCGGGCAGTTCGCCGTCGACCGTGAGTGCCGTCCTGAACGGCACTTGGCGCAAGCGCCGCATCAAGGAAAGTACGGCGCAAACAATTCTCGGCCTCGCCGAACTCCACCAATACACCACCAATCTGCAAGCGCGAGGCTTGCGACGCTCGCGATCGGGCCTGGTCGGCCTGATGCTGCCCGTCCACGACAATCGCTACTTCTCCTCCATGGCGCAGACGTTTGAGGGGCATGTGCGCAGCCGCGGCCAATGCCCGGTCGTGGTTAGTGCCAGCCGCGACCCCGAAGAGGAACGGCGGACCGCGGAGACGCTGATCTCCTATTCAATCGACCAGCTCTTCATCGTCGGCGCCACCGATCCCGATGGCGTGCACGAGGTCTGCGAACTGGCGGGGCTGAGGCATATCAACATCGACCTGCCGGGAGCGAAGGCGCATTCGGTGATCAGCGACAATTATCAGGGCGCGCGGATGCTGACGGAAGCAATCATCCGCCACTTCGACAACGACGATCCTCTGCGGCCGGACGAGCTGTTTCTGTTTGGCGGCCGCAACGACCACGCCAGCCGCGAACGCATCGCCGCTTTCCATGCGACCAAGAAGGCGCTGCTGGGCGCCGACCCTCACGATGGTGTGCAGTCCTCCGGGTATTCGCCTGATATAACTTTGCGTGCCTTCGAGGCGTTTTACCAATGCCGTGGCAAGCTGCCGCGCGCGCTGTTCATCAATTCGTCGATCAATATGGAAGGTCTGCTGCGTTTCATGGCCGGCCGGCCGGCGGAAATGTTCAGCGAACTCGTCGTCGGTTGCTACGACTATGACCCCTTCGGCTCCTTCCTGCCCTTCCCCGTAATCATGGTGCGGCAGAATGTTGAGGCGATGATCACGAAGGCGTTCGAGCTGATCGATGAACCGCCGACGGCACCGCAGACCTTCCTGATCGCGCCAGAGCTGATCCAGCCCAGGTCTGCATTGAAAGGGCCGTTGGATACGCTGAAGGATATAGCCTGAGGGTGACCCGGCGCTAGAGGGCGACACGGCCTTGAGATTTTCAGTGGTTCATCGTGCCGACCCTCACGGGAGTGTCGCCGTCCTCAGCGCGAGCCAACTGGGTGGGTGCGTAGGCGCCTGTAAAAAGGTCTACAGCAGCGAGCGTCAGAAGCGATAACGGATTGCAAGAGCGTTCGCATTGGAACCCTCTGTCATATCTCCAAACGTGCCATCGGCGCCGGATCTATGGTGGAGTTGGTAGACGAGTTCGACGTTGGGGGCTTGCCTCACTCTGAAAGAAAGCTCCGCGCCGACGAAGCCGAGGAATGACGCATCGCCATCGTGGCGGATTTCGCGTTCGCGCTCGATCTCAGTAGGGCCGGTAACGGCACTGAATCCAGCTGTCAGTGCGGGCGCAATCGCCAAATCACCAATGACGAGGCCGTGGTGGCGCAGTCGCGCTCCGGCCCAAAGTTCGCCAGTCGTATCGTCGTCCTCGCCAAATCTTATGGCCGCGCCGGCGACGCCACCAAGAACGAAGCCAGCGCCGATATCGACGAAATCGCGACCGTATGCAGCTCCGACTATATAGTTGTCGGTGTAGTCGGCACCGAAAACATTGATCGCGTCGCTGAAGGCCCCGCGCGTAAAGACGCCACCAAAGACAAAGACTTCGTTCTTGGTCGGCAAACCGTCTGCGAAAGGGTCCTGGGTCGCAAAATAGATAAAGGGAGAATCGTCATCGGCGAGACCAGAACTGACTGAAATGCCCAAGATCACCGCAGCCAGGGCCACTTGCAGTCCACGCATAGACAAGCTCCGAATCAATCCCTTTCCATGGTTGGCAATTGCAATGGGGAAAACAAGGTATGAATTGTTTTATCGCCAAAATACTGGATGCGGGTGGCTCGAACCATTCTTCAGGCTTTGCCGGGCGCGCGCAGGTGACCTTCGCCACAGGCCGTAACGGCGCAGTCTTCGGCCGCCGGCCTAACAGTAATGGCATCAGCCTATACCAATTCACGTCCGTTGCTGCGTTCGACTGACGCGATCATCTGCTGGAGTTCCATCATTGATGGGTAGGATTCCCTGTGGAAACCACGATTGAAGACCTTAGATCTCGGAACGTTTTCGTGCCGGCGCGGGTTGTCATGGAGATGCATCGAAAGCATGGGACGCGAGAAAAATGGCCATTCTTTCGGGAGAACCGGGAAGCTGTTGGGTGGCGGCAGCCACCGCTACGAACTTTCCTCCGCTCGAGGGCTCGATCCATGCCGATGCCGTTGTGGTGGGCGCCGGGATCGTCGGGCTCACGACGGCGCTTCGCCTTTGCGAGGCCGGTCGATCGGTGATCGTCGTCGAGGGCCTGCGGACAGGCGGCCAGGTGACCGGCCGCTCGACGGCCAAGATCACGACGCAGCACGCGCTGATCTATCGCCATCTCATCGACACCTTTGGGCGGGACCTGGCGCAGACCTATGCCGAAGCAAATTCCGCCGGTGCCGTGCAGATCCGGGAATGGGTTCACGACTATGCCATCGCCTGCGATCTCGAGGCCAAGGACGCCTATACCTACAGCTGCGATGCAAACCGGCGCGCGGAGATCGTGGCTGAGGCGGAGGCCGCGCGCCAGGTTGGGCTGGACGCCGATGTCCTGGAGCGCGCGCCGCTGCCTTTCGAAACGGCCGCCGCTCTGCGTTTTTCCGACCAGGCGCAGTTCAATCCGGCGATGTATCTGGTTGGCCTGGCTCAAGCGGTGACGGCCCGTGGCGGACGGATTTTCGAAAACAGCCGCGCGATCTCTATCGGCGAGGCAAGCCGCTGGCGCGTCGTTACCGACAGCGGCACCGTTCACGCCGAGCATGTGGTCGTCGCCACCAACATGACAGTGAAGAGCCCCGTCGGCATGGCGAACCGCACCCAGCCGCGCTGCCACACTGCCATGGCGTTTCGGATCGATGACCCTCTTGCTGTCGACGGCATGTTCATCGGCATCGACCATCCGACGCATTCCATCCGCACCGGCCGCGACGCCGAAGGCCCGCTGCTTGTCGCACTCGGCCCCAAGTTCGACACGGGCCAGGACGGCGATGTGGCGAAACGGTTCGTCGAGCTGGAACAATGGGCAAGGAGGAGCCTTCCCGTTGGGGACGTTGCCTGGCGCTGGTGTAACGAGGACTATGATACGGCCGATAGGGTTCCATATGCCGGCGAACCCGATCCGGACAAAGCCTCCGGTTTTCATATCGCCACGGGATTCAACGCCTGGGGCATCACCAATGGAACGGCCGCAGGCATGATGATCGCGGATTTGATCTGCGCGCGGCCGAGTCCATGGCAAAGGCTCTATGATCCGGCGCGGTCTTATCCCGAGGACTTTCACAGGAATGGCCGCAGCCAATCGATTGTCTCAAGCTTCGACGACATCGCGCCCGGCATGGGCGGTGTGATCGTCAGGGGTGACGAAAAGATCGCGGCGTGGCGAGACGCTGAAGGGGTGCTCCACCCGGTTTCGGCGACATGCACCCACAAGGGCTGCACCGTGACCTGGAACAATGCGGAAAACACCTGGGATTGTCCTTGCCATGGCTCGATTTTCGCCGCCGACGGCTCGGTCATCCACGGCCCGGCTCGAAAGCCGCTTGATCCGGCTGCGCTGTAAACGGCGGCCACCGGCACGGGCCGGTGTTACCGTGCGTAGGTTCCGACCAACTCGGTCTGCTCCAGCGCATGCTTCTGGGCTTCCTTCCAGACGAGCTGCACGCCCGCCTGTCCCGGCACACTGAGGCTCGGCACGTCGAGCGCGGCCAGCCGGAAATGATAATGATGGACGCCATGTCCCACCGGTGGCTGAGGGCCATCGTAATAGGCATTGCCGAAATCGTTGGTGCCTTGCCTGAGTGCCGACGGGCCTGGCTTGCCGTCTTGCGCCTCGGCAAGCTCGCCGGCATCAGGCGGGATATTGAACACCGCCCAGTGCCCGAAAACCCCGCTCGGCGCGTCGGGATCCTGCACGACGAGAACAAGGCTCTTGGTACCGTCCGGAATACCGGACCATTTTAGCGGTGGTGAGACGTTCTGGCCGTCGCGGGTATGCCTTTCAGGGATTTTCCCGCCCGCCGGGAACGCAGGACTGACAAGGGTGAGTGGCATTTCCATCTCCCCAAGAAACGAGACCAACTGTATCTGGCGCTATTTCACGCCGCTTGCTGAGCTGCCGCGACGCGCCTGATTACTGCCGGCAAGGATTCCCAAACCTTGATCATCTGCCCCTCTCCCACGTGGTGAGCGAGCACCTTGGATACGACCCTGAATGCATCCTTGGAATCGACCGGCCGGGTGAATTCCAACTCCGCCTTCATTTTGGCCAGGAACTCGTCGAGCGACCGCAACTTCTCGGGAGTCGTGGAGGGCTGATATTGGTCGTAATAGGCGCCGCGCACGAGGATCGGCAGCTGCGAGCCGAGGTGGTCGGCAAGATCCGGCTGCATGCGGTCTCGCAAGGCGTGGAGCACCGCTCCAAGCACATGCCATGCGACCTGCCGATCCGGTCCGATCTCGGTCATGATCTCGTCGAGCCAGATGTTTGTTGTCTGCAGCGTCTTGTCGAATACGTCGAGTCCGGTGGCGCTCATCGGAAGCCTCCTTTCAACAGGTTGAATGACTCTTGGACGAAACAGCCTTGGTCGGCTGTTGTTCCCGTCCCTAAAGGCCGCCTCTCGCGAAAGCGTGTGATCTATTCGGCCAATTTTACGCTCGCCAAGCTTAACGCGTTTCCATCGAGAGTTGGCCCGTCAAGATTTGGCCCGTCAAGATTTGGCCGTGGCCACGGCAACGAAAAGAGATTGCCCTTGCCTGCTGATGCGGAACAACATCGGCTTGTTCAGCTGGCGGGATTTCGCCCACTCCTCTTGGATGTCCGACGGCTGTGTCACATCCCGGTTGTTGGCCGAGACGATCACATCGCCAGGCTGAACGCCGTTTTCGGCGGCGAGGCTGTTTGGAGCCACTTCCTGGACGAACACGCCCGTAGTATCCGGCTGGAGTGCGAGCTGCTGGCGCGCCTCATCCGGGATTGGGCTGAGCGACAATCCAAGACGCGTGTCGGCCGTTTCCGACTTTGGAACGGCGCTGGTCTGTTGCTGCTCATCGTTGCGCTGTCCGATGGTCAGAGCTATTTCCTGTTGGCTGCCTCCGCGGTTCCGTGTCAGCGTCGTTTTTGTTCCCGGCTTTTGGCTCGCAGCCGCGAGCGTCAGATCATGGACGCTCTGGATGTCCTTGCCGTTAAAGCGTGTGATCACGTCTCCCGCCTGTATGCCTGCCTGCTCTGCCGGACTGCCGGATTCGACCGAGGCGACCAGCGCTCCCTTGCTGCCGGGTATTCCAAGCGCCTCGGCAATCGACGGGGTGATCTCCTGGAGACGCACCCCGATGAAACCGCGCTCGATCCGGCCAGTGCGGATCAACTGGTCGACGACGTTCCGGGCGGTGCGGGATGGTACCGCAAAGCCAATCCCTATGCTGCCACCTGTGGGAGATACGATGGCCGTATTGACCCCGATCACTTCGCCGCGAGCATTGAACAGCGGGCCGCCGGAATTGCCGCGATTGATTGAGGCGTCGGTCTGGAGAAAATCGTCGTAAGGACCGGCATTGATGTCGCGCGAACGGGCCGAAAGCACGCCGACGGTAACGGTCCCGCCGAGCCCGAACGGACTGCCGATAGCGATCGTCCATGCGCCGGGTTGTACTGCATCGGAGTCACCCCAGGCGGTCGTTGTCATGTTGGACCGCGGGTCGATCTTCAGCACCGCGAGGTCGGTTGCCGGATCGCGGCCGACGAGTTGCGCAGGCAACGTCTCCTTGTCGGAGAATACGACATGAATTTCGCTTGCATCGGCAACGACATGGTTGTTGGTGACGATGTACCCCTCGGGGCTGATCACAAAGCCGGAACCAAGGGCCTCTCGCACCTGCGGTTGCGCCGGTCCGAGGCCGGGACTGCCGAAAGGACTAAGAAAGTCGCCCAGCGTCGCCTGGTCCTGGATGATCTGTTTGGTCGTTATTGCGACCACGGCTGGAATTTTCTCGCGCACGATTGTCGTGAAGTCGTTCGGGATTTCCTGGGCTGCGGCCGGAGCAGAGCCGCCGGCCGAGAGCATCAGAGTTCCGGCGATCAGGCCGGCGCAAAGTCTTTGGTTCAATTCCGGAAACATGGTCTGCGACTCTCCATCGTTCAGTGATCAAGCATTGCGACCGCTCCGGCATGAGCCAGCGGATCACCAGCGGATTACGACAACCCTGTCGTTCCCGTTGGCGAGTTCGACAGCTTCGGTGCCGTCCGGTTTCCGGCTTTCGATCCGGGCACCTTCTACTGTTTCTATGCCGGCAATGTTGGCCGCAAAGGCCTCGTCAATCTCAGCGGCACAGACGAGGGTATCCGGGGGCAGATCCTTCACTTGGTTCATCAACTCGCGAAGCTTCATGGCGAACCTCCTTGGCACAGGCCCGGAATCTTTCAGCCGCACATTCCAACCATGTGCCTCCAGAAAAGTTCCCAGACGCGATTGCGGGCATGTCACAGGGACGAGATTCCGCCAATGATGCATCGGTGGTGGCATGGATCAGGGGCGCGGGCCGTGTTCACATGAATCGAGAGCTTCCTGCCTCCGACAAGGGACCCGGCCATGAGCGTTCGTCCGGCCGCCCTGAATGCAAGGCGTCGGCTCGATCAACACTGCGGCGCCGGCGATGCCACCAGCCTTTTGCCGGCCACCCGCTAACGAGAACGATCAAGACTTCTCGTCACCGTTCTGGGCTGGCCTCAATGCACAAACCTTGCCCTCAGCCAGGCCAGAAGTCTGTTCCCGGTAATCGTCCGGCGGACTCTGGCGGCAGCCCATCGCGCTTGCATCGTAGCACCCACGTGGCAGTGACAGACGATGTTGTGCAACTGCCAGTCACTTAGCTCGAAGAAGCGCTTTGCCTCACCGTAGGTATCATCTTTCAGACCCATGGCGCGCAGCACCGGATCCTCATAGGCAACGGTGATCGGCGACCCCGCGCCACGCGCTACGTCACGAGCTTCAGGACTGAGATATTCGGTGCCTGAAAGGGCTCCGAGGCAACGCCGTGGATTTTGTTCGAGAAGCTCTGCCCAACGCTCGATCCGCTGCGCCCGAGTCATGGTCGGGTATGTCGCCGAGGGCTCAACTTTCGCAACTGTCTGCAGTTGGTCGAGTGTTTGGTGTTTCATGGTCGGCTCCTTTCAACAGGTGGAAGTGCCCACGCCCTAACAGAAGATTATTGCGCTGCGACGCGCCGACAAGGCCGGAATTGGCAATGTCAGGAGTTTGCCCCTCGCCCGGTTCGGATCAGGAACCTTCCCGGGGGCCTGCTTGTTTTGGCTAGTGAAAGGAGACGGTCATGAGCACAAAACCACCACCCGTTCCGACAGAGAACCAGAGCCCAAAGGGTCCGGGCGACAAGAAGTCGGTTCCTGTCGACCAGACGCAGCACAGCCATTCCGCCCCAAATCCCGACAAACAGGGCCAGCAGGGCAACACGAAGGTCAATACGACCCATCAAGGCCATCAGCAGGACCGCTAGGTGATTTCATGTCCACGTCGAAGAAGACCCGCGCCAGTATTCGCCATGGCGGTCCTGGCGCATCGCACGAAAACGCCAAGGAGCCGCTGGTGATAGAAAAGCCGCCAGCCGATTCCGATCTGCGCAGCCGCAGCAAGATCTCAGGCGGCGGAGGCGAACGCGACAGCCACCATACTCATGACCCGGAAAAGAAGGGCGGCGGCACTCGGCCGGCAAACAAAGGAAGGTGAATTGTATTCACGTCCCCGGCGAAGCGTGCGGCGTGGAGGTGCCAAGCATCATCCGGCCGTCGACTGTGAGCACCGCAGTGGCTGTGGCCTTCTTTGGCCTACCGCCGCAACTTCGGACCGCATCACGCATTTTTGCTGCGATCGCCGTTCCTCCAGGCGGTCCGAGGCTGAGAAAGCCTGTCGCCCGCGGGCTCCCGGCCCGGCGGGCTGTCTCGTCAGCCTACCGGCTTTTCCCGCTAGACGAGCGACAGCGATGCTACTTCCGGTGGAACAGGAAGCCCCCTCTGGGAGTTCATACCGTCATCAACAGGCGCATGGACGTGCCCTTGTACGGCGCGGCAGCGCACGAATGGGAGAACCACCATGAGCCTCGGAACCATACTCATCATCATTTTGATCCTTATCTTGCTTGGCGGGTTCAGCGGCTTGGGTGGTGGACCGTTCTACGGCACCGGCTATTATGGTGGCGGCGGCCTCGGTCTCGTGCTGCTGATCGTTATTATCCTGGTCCTTCTCGGGCGCATTTAGTACACGATTAGGCGGACAATTTTGGCGATGATCCTGTGTCGGCCTGATGCCTTGCCCAGGAATGTCGCCGCGACTGCGGGCAAAGGGGGCCGCACGTGATTGTCCGGACGGAACCGAAACCGCTCGAGGGCATTATAGCCGCTCAGAAATCCACGAGAATGGCGCCATAAGTGAACTTCGTTGAACAAGCCGATGTCGGCCTCGGAGTTCCGGGCATTCCCACTGCCGATCTGATGCAGGCACTGCCGGTCGCCATCTACACCGTTGACGGGCAGGGACACATCACCTTCTTCAACGAAGCCGCAGCTGAGCTCTGGGGCCATCGTCCTGTTATCGGTCGGGACCTATGGTGCGGCTCGTGGAAGCTTCGTCATCTGGACGGTCGGGATATGGCGCATGGCGAGTGTCCGATGGCCGTGGCGCTGCGCGAAGGGCGGGATGTCTCCTGGGACCAGGCGATTGCGGAGCGGCCGGATGGCGAACTGGTCCCATTCAGGGCTCACCCACGCCTGCTTCGCGACGAAGCGGGCAATGTAGTCGGTGCCATCAACACGCTGCTCGACCTGCGCACGCAGACGCTGGGCGATGAAGCCCGCATGCGTCTTGCCGCCATTGTCGAGTCGTCGATGGACGCCATCGTCTCGAAGGACATGGATGGCATCATTACTAGCTGGAACGATGCTGCAGAACGCCTGTTCGGCTACACGCCTGCCGAGGCGATCGGCCGGCCGGTGACGATGCTCATTCCGCCTGACCGTCTCGACGAGGAAGTCTCGATCATCAGTCGCATCCGCGCCGGCGAACGCGTCCCCTCCTATGAGACCATGCGCCTGCGCAAGGACGGCACGCTCGTTTCGGTCTCGCTCACCGTCTCACCGACCCGCGACGGGATCGGGCGGGTCGTCGGCGCCTCCAAGATCGCGCGCGACATCAGTTCCCACAAGGAGAACGAACGGCGCATCCGACTGCTCATGCGCGAGGTCAACCATCGGGTGAAGAACCAGTATTCGGTCATCATCTCGATGATCCGCGAGACAAGCAAGCTGACGAGCACACCTGAGGCTTTCCTCGGGCAAGTTCGAGAGCGCATCATGGCGCTTTCGGAATCCCATGATCTCCTGGTCAATGCCGAATGGCGCGGCGCGACGGTCGGCGAGCTCATCCAGGCCCAGCTCAAGGCCTTCGCAGCGCAGTCCCGCGTGTCGATGGCCGGGCCACTGGTGGTACTGCAGCCGAACGCCGTCCAGTATCTCGGCATAGCCTTTCACGAACTCGCCACCAATTCGGCAAAACATGGAGCGCTGTCGTGCAACGGCGGACGTGTCGAGATCGATTGGCACGTGGTCCCTGCGGGCGACGGCGCTGAGACCTTTCGACTGGTCTGGCGTGAGTTGGACGGGCCAATCCTGGACGCTGTCAGGGGGCGCGGTTTCGGACTGGTCGTGCTCGAGCGAGTGGCGCCGCAGGCTCTCAGCGGCAGCGGGCGGCTGGAGTTCCACGCCCGAGGCATCACCTGGACGCTCGAGGCGCCGCTGCATTTCGTCCAGACATCACTGGCCGAAATCGCGGCCGATTGAAGGAATTTCGCCGCGCTCGTGAAGCTGAGCCCTTCCCCGCGACCGCTGTGTTCGGCCAGACCTATTGCGTTTGGTCCGGCGGGCGAAAATAAGGCGAAACAGCCCTGTCCTCCAGAACATCGACGTCGCCTCTTCCAGGCAGGGCATCGCAGCCAAGCGAGTGCCGATCGACGTTACCTGGTTCAAACACGGTCAGGCCGTCGAATTCCATGGCCGCCCCGTAGAACTGGGCGGCTTGCAACACCAAGCATTCGACGTCTTCAAGCGCAACGTTTTCTGCGAGGTTTCGCAGCCGCACAACCTCGGCCACCGCAGTGACATTGACTATCCCCTTGCACCGGGCGGCGGTCCAAACTTGCAGGTTAACGTCGTGACACAAATGGGCCGAATAACCGTCTCTCATGGAAAACCCTTCCTTTCAGGAGCGGTTTGTCCCTCAAGATCAGCATGTGCCATAGCAGCTCGAATGACAAGCGTAATCCATCAAACAACACACAAAATCAACAAGTTAGCATACCGCTCAGGCTACACGATGGACGCTTGACGGTAACTGTGAGCCTTTCACGCCGATGGCCAATGAGCCGGTCTTGACGGCTGGCGAGGCTTTTCCTACTTCTTAGATAAATGCTAACTTTGAGCGTCTGGAGGGCAGAAATGGCCGAGCTGGAAAGACCCGAACGACTGCAGATCATGCTAACGTCGGAGGAATTGGCTGCTTTGGAAAACTGGCGCTTCGAAAGGCGCATGCCAAGCCGGTCTGCGGCCGTGAGGGAGTTGCTGCGGCGCGGCCTCCACGCGGACGGATTTTTGACAGCGGCACAAGGTGCCAAGTCGCAGGATTTTGGAATTCTGCCCACTTCCGGCATTGTCGATGGAGCGTCCCGCGACCAGGGCGGCAGCAAGCTGTAAGGCTGCCCTCGCGGCGCTGGAGATGTTTCGGCGCCGGAGCCTTGCCCATTCTGTGGAACTTCAGGCAATCGTCGCGCGTTCGGTGAGGCATGTTGTGGACCAGAACAAGGCTGGTTGCATACATCACACAGGCCAGCAAGGATCGAGGCAGTGAGCTTCCTTTACCGCGCGGCAAAAATCGCCGAACAAGCTCATGCGGGGCACACGGACAAGACCGGACGGCCCTATATCGAGCATTGCCGCCGGGTCGTTGATGCCGTCGAAACGCTCGACCAGAAGGCCGTTGCCTACCTCCACGACGTTGTTGAGAAAAGCGACGATTGGGATCGCGAGCGGCTCGAGGCGGCAGGTTTCGGAACATCCATCGTATCGGCCGTCGATGCGATGACACGCAGGCCGGACGAGGACGACCTCGATTTCGTGCGCAGAGCAGCAGCCAACCCATTGGCGCTGCCGGTCAAGCGCGCCGATCTTACCGACAATTTATGGCAGGCACAGCAGATTGGCGCGTCGACATCGAAATATGAAGACGGACTGCGGATCCTCGACGAAGAATTCTCCTGATGACGAAAGGATTGTCGCCTGTGGCGCGATCGGCCGATGTGCGACCTTCATGCGAGGCTCTATTCGGGGAGGTGAGGCGTATGTCGCTTGTCCTCGGCAGGATCGGCATCGATCCGCGCCTTGCTGGGATCGAAGGCGCCATGGCGGGCGATGGCCAATGCCGGCGTGTCGGGCGTCTCGTAGGCCCACATGAAGTCGTCGGCCGCTCCGCCGACCGCGTGGACCCGCCAGTAACTGGCCGTGCCCTTCAGCGGGGAGTGGGTTGTGGTGTTGGTCTTCTCCAGAAGGTCGAAATAGATATCCTCGAATGGGATATAGAAGACCGGATCTTGCCCCTCCTCATGGAGCACTTTTGCCCGCTCTGTCGAGGCAATGATCGCGTCGGAGAACCTGACCGTCACGGTTCCATTGAACGGGGTAATCGTCAGCGCGCCGGGACGGCTGGTGGAATTTACTGCTAAGGGCTGCATGCGACTTCTCCGTTGGCTGCCGATCTCCTGGAACGTCGTATCGCCTGTCAGGTTCCAACCGCGTGAGGCTCATTGGAGCCGCGACATCGGGGGGGCCGGCGACAGATGAAAAACCTCCCGCGGGGCATTCAGATTCAAGGGAACGTTACCGCCGAAGAGTTCGTTTCCTAGATTGACACCGGAACCGGCGGCGGGGCTTCGCAAGTCAAGGGAGATCGCCATGAAGGTCGGCAACTGCATGACGAGGAATGTACAGGTCGCTAACCCCGAACAGTCGATCCGCGAAGTGGCTGAGATGATGGGCAGGCTCGACGCTGGAGTGATGCCCGTTGGCGACCACGACCGGCTGGTCGGAATGATCACCGATCGGGATATCGCGATCCGCGGCGTAGCATTGGGTAAGGGACCTGACACGAAGGTGCGTGATGTCATGAGCCCGGAGGTCAAATATTGCTTCGATGACGAAGACGTCGCGCATGTGCTTGAAAACATGGGCGACCTGCAGGTACGTCGGCTCCCGGTTCTGAACCGCGACAAGAGGCTCGTCGGCATCATCTCGCTTGGCGATCTCGCGACGAATGGCGAAGCGGCAGAAGCGGGAGAAGCTTTAAGCGACATCTCGAAGCCGGGCGGCGAGCATTCCCAGACTGCTCACTGACTAACGCCGCGACATGTCGGCGCAAGGTCAACATCACTTGTTTCGCGGTGCGTCGGCTAACGCCGGCGCCCCGCCGGAGCCTTCTGCATTGCGATGTTCTTCGGCAAAGGTTCAGGAGCATCTATGACAAGCACCGTGTCCTTCAGCGCCGAAAAAAGCGCGGCGGGGCGAAATCATCGTGCAGGCGCGGACGCATCAGATCACGCGCCGAGACGTTCACCCGGATGTCGTGTCGTGATAAGCTGTTCTTGCGACGGGACCGCGCGACACCGAGGCGGGCATCTCGCGGCCGGGCAGCCCTTAGTCGCAGACGATGAGCTTGAGCACCTGATGTTCTCGAACGATTGTAGGCGTCCTGCCAAAGCCTGTTGCGAAGGTGGGGCCTCTTGCGAAGGTCGGGCCTCTCGGAGTGGACGGATTTGGGTTGGTCGCTGAACCTCGGGACGATCGCCGGCACCACCGTGCGCGTTCACTTTACCTTCCTGCTTCTGCTCGTCTGGATCTGGCTGACGCACTATCAGATCGGCGGCACGCCAGCGGCCTGGCAAGGCGTTGCCTTCATCATTGCGGTTTTTGCCTGCGTGGTCCTGCATGAGTTCGGCCACATCGCCGCCGCACGGTATTGCGGCATCAACACGCCGGACATTACGCTTTTCCCGATCGGCGGCGTCGCCAGACTAGAACGCATGCCCGAAGAGCCGGGGCAGGAGTTCGTGATCGCGGTCGCGGGGCCGCTGGTCAATGTCGCGATCGCCGCGCTGATCTTCGTCCTGCTCGGCGGGTCGGCGGGCGTCGAACAGATGGCCGGGATCGAGGATCCGCGTATGAGTTTTCTCGCCAGGCTTGCCGGGGTCAACGTCTTCCTGGTCATCTTCAATATGATCCCAGCTTTCCCGATGGATGGTGGCCGTATCCTGCGCGCCGCACTCGCCGCCCGCCTGTCGTGGTCGCGCGCGACCCAGATCGCAGCCACGATCGGGCAAGGATTGGCCTTCGTCTTCGGTTTCGTTGGGCTGTTCTACAATCCGCTGCTGATCTTCATCGGCATCTTCGTCTATCTCGCCGCGGCAGCGGAAGCGCAGAACGCACAGATCCGGGAGGTAGCCACAAGCGTCCTTGTCGCGGATGTGATGATCACCGAGTTCGCCCGGCTAGAACGGTCGGCGACGCTCGACCAGGCAATCGAGATGCTGCTCGCGACCACGCAGCACGAATTCCCTGTCGTCGACTCCGCAGGCCATCTTGAAGGATTGGTGACACGCAACGACATGATCCGGACATTGAAGGAAAAGGGACCCGCCGCACCGGTCGCGAGCGCAATGCGGCACGATATCCCGAAAATACATTACCGCAAAAGTCTCGAGGAAAGCCTGCGGCTGATGCAGCAGGCAGATGTGCCTGCTGTAGCCGTCGTCGACAGTTCCGACCGGCTGGTCGGGCTCATGACACACGAAACCATAGGCGAGATGCTCATGATCCGCTCGGCCGTGTCGGATGCCTTCCGATTTGGTCGTTTGCGTGGGGCCAAGCCGCGATTCACACGGATCTGAGCACGAGGATTCTTTCCACTGCCGGATCGGGTGAGTGCGCTCTAAATCGTAGCGGAGCGATAAGCAGAAATCGGCCGGAACGAAGGTCGTCCCGGCCCTTTTTTCTGCGTCTCAAGCGCCCGGAACGTGAGGCAGAAGTTCAAGCGCACCGCGATAGATCATGTCGCCAGCGACGTAGAGGATCACCACCAGCCCGACATAGGCGATCCAGCGATGCTTCTGAAGCAGATTGGCAATGAGGTTTGCAGCGATGCCCATCAACGCGACGGAGAGGACAAGGCCGAAGATCAGCACGTTCGGATGTTCGCGCGCAGCACCGGCTACCGCCAGAACGTTGTCGAGTGACATGGAGACGTCGGCGATGATGATCTGCCAGGTTGCCTGCGCCAGGGTCTTGCGTGGAGCTTTGCCAGCTACGATGCCATCGTAGTCGACGTCGCTTTCCGAAAGCGCTTCGATCGCCTGTGTTTCCTGCGCATGGTTTTGCCGGAGTTCGCGCCACATCTTCCAGCAGACCCACAACAGCAAAAGACCGCCGGCGAACAGCAGCCCGACGATCTGCAGGAGCTGGGTTGTCGCGGCCGCAAAGCCGATGCGCAGAACGGCCGCTGCGATTATGCCAACGACGATTGCGTTTCTGCGCTGCTCTTTGGGTAGTCCGGCCGCGGCAAGGCCGATAACGATGGCATTGTCGCCGGCCAGCACCAGGTCGATCATGATGACCTGCATGAGAGCGGTCATTGCTTCGGGACTGAAAAAATCTGTCATACGGCACCCTTGCGTTCAGCTAGGGGTGACGCGGCTTGCGAGTATAACCGTAGAGCAACGCGGACACCGCGTATGACAAGAGAAATGCCGCTACAGCTGAAGAAAACTCAAAGCCAGGCCACCCGGATTGGAATTCCAGTCCGACATCGCAGTCCTGATGGACTGCCAGAGGGGCCCGGCCTGGTAGCACCTAGCTATTGCCCCAAGCGCAAAAACTCAAGGCTTAATTGTGATCCGCATATGCGGCATCGCTCGGCAAGCTGGTTAAGCCAGGGTCGATCGGCCACGCGGCCATTGAACGGGCCGGCAGCCGCAAGTAAGGTTGATACAGTGGGCTTCGGTCAATTTCTCCAACACCCGATCTGCGTCCGTCGATGGCGATGAAGGGAATTCCGTCTTGGCTGCTCATCGGCGACCGATCGGCCAATATCTGTTCCCAATCGGCTCCTTGGGCCTGGCCGCACTCATTCATTTCGGCGCCGCATCGATCGAGCATTCGCCGCTCTCGATCAAGATCCTTGCGTTGATCGTCGTCGCTATCTTCATCTTCGCGACAGTGTTTGTGGTTTTGCATCATGCAGAAGCCGTCGCACTGCGGCTCGATGAACCATATGGCACGCTGCTGTTGACATTTTCGGTGACGGCCATCGAAGCATCGGTCATCGTTTCGATGATGCTGCACGGCGAGAACAACCCGACGCTGGCACGCGAATCCGTGTTTTCGACGGTCATGATCGTTTGCGCTGGCGTCGTCGGGGTCTGCCTCACCCTGGGTGGGCTGAAGCATCGATATCAGGACATCAAACGACAGGGCACCAACGCCTCGCTTGCCGTCATTATGGCGCTGACAGTTCTTACGCTGATCCTTCCAAACTACACGCTTGCAACAAGCCCCGGTACGTTCTCCGCCTCGCAGCTCGCTTTCGTGAGCGTTCTTTCAATCCTCCTCTATGGTGCCTTCGTCTTTGCCCAGATGGTGCGTCATCGGGGCGATTTTATCGAAGACCTGACCTCCAGCGCGGAACATGACAAGCATGTATCTGAGGGCGAGAAAGTGACCCCCAATGTGCTCCTCTTATTTGTCGGACTGGCAGGGATCGTTCTTCTGACCGAGCAGGTGGCCGGCAGCATCGAGAATGGGCTCGAGTTTCTTCATATTACCCAGGCGGACGCCATCGTGGGCTTCTTCGTCGCTGCGCTTGTGCTTATGCCGGAGGCGGTATCGGCGGTTCGGGCAGCGCTCAATAACGAGCTTCAGCGAGGGCTGAATGTCGCCCTCGGCTCGGCCTGCGCCACAATCGGCCTGACAATCCCGGCGATCGGTGCGGCGAGCCTGCTCACCGGACGAAGCCTGACTCTTGGTCTGGGTCCGGGGGATACCGTGCTTCTCCTCCTCGCGCTTGCCATCAGCATCGTGAGCTTTGGGACGGGCCGAACAACGATGCTGACAGGGCTCGTTCATCTCGTCGTGTTTGTCGCCTATCTGTTCCTTATCTTCGTGCCGTAGGTGATCGCCCGCCGTCTTCGGCGATCGCTGCGTTCTGTCGATTTGCGGCGCACATGCCTAGCCTGCAATTACTGGACCTTCGAGCGTAGGCGATCCGTCACGAACTCCATCAACACCACGATGGCGAAGATCACGAGAATGATGGTCGAGGCATTCCTGTATTGGAAAAGATCGAACGCGACCTTCAGCTCCTGGCCGATGCCACCGGCTCCAACGAGGCCGAGAACAACTGATGAGCGCACTGCCTTTTCAAGCGCGAAGAGCGTGGTGTTTATCAGGGACGGCATGGCGTCAGGCAGTACTGCCCCGCACAGAACAGAGAATCGTCCGGCGCCGATTGCAAACAGCGCTTCCTGAGGTCTTTCGTCGGCATCCTCCATCGCCTCGGAGAAGAAGCGCCCGCAAAAGCCGATCGTATCGACGACGATGGTCATGGTGCCGGCAACCGCCCCGAGACCAACGGCTGACACGAAAAGTAGTGCCCAGACCAAATCTGGAACAGTCCTGAACAACGAGACCAGCATCCTGGAGATATGCCGGAACGGGCCGATCGGGGTTATGTCCTTGGCCGAGAGCCAGGCAAACGGCAAGCTGAGGACGACACCTATTGCTGTCCCCACGAGCGCTATCTGAAACGTTTCGACCATGCGCCAGAAAACCCTCAGGAGGAACCCTGGCTCGACATTTGGGGGTATCATGCGGCCGACGAGATGGACCATTCGGGGCACCCCGCCTGCCAGTTGTTCCGGCGAAGGTGCGACCTGCCCGGCGGAAACGATCACGAGAGCGGCCAAAGCGACGGCAAAGCTGAAAGTGACGGGCGAGATCGATGGAATCCGGCTCGGCGAAAGGCGGTCATGCATCGAAGACGTCTTTCAGATCAGCGCGGGTCACCTGCGCCGTCGGTCGGTCGAAGAAGACCTTGCCCGCCTTGAGCGCTATCAAGCGGTCGGAGTAGTCGAGAGCATGTTCCATGTCGTGCGTGGTGTAGACCAAAGTGATCGCCTGTTCCTGGGTCAGCTCGGAGAAGACGCGCATCACATCATGTCCAGCCGCCGGGTCGAGACTTGCCGCCGGTTCGTCTGCTATCAAAAGCTTCGGACGCCGGATCAACGCACGGGCAATCGCCACCCGCTGCGCCTGCCCTCCAGAAAGCGCGTCGGCGCGGGCGCCCGCCTTGCCGAGAAGCCGCACTTCGGCGAGGGCTTTCATTGCTTCCTCGCGCCAGTGTTGCTTTGCGATGGAATGGTGCCAGCCGCGCCAGCCGCCGGGCAGCCCGAGCTTGCCCTGCAAAACGTTTGTAAGAACCGATTGGCGGCTGACCAGTCCGTGGTGCTGGAAGACAAATCCGATCTGCCTGCGTATGCGCCGCAGCTGGGCGACGGACGGCGCCGAGCGGAAGCTCTCGCCGAGGGTGACGACCTCGCCACCGCTCGACGGTAGAAGACCAATGAGGCATTTGAGCAGGGTGGATTTTCCAGCACCGTTCGAGCCAATCAGGGCAACCCGTTCGCGCGATGCTATGGTGAGGCCGATACTGGAGAAAATGACCTTTCCGTTCGCATAGCTCTTCGCAAGATCGTGCGCCCGAATGATGGCTGTCATAGTGACCTCTTGGCCCAGACCGAACTGCGAAACAGACCGGCGGTTAGCCGCCGGCCTTGTCGCTGAAAGGAGCAAGTCGATGAAAAAGGAGCAAGCCTCAGTTTACGAAGTCGGTGAGGGTCTCAATTCCGATCGTGCGGTACATCGAGCGGACATAGTCGTAGTCCGAGTCCCTGACATCAGTCAGGAAGAAACCGCCCTTGAATTTCTGGTTGTCCTCGCCGGTCAAGATCGCTTTCATCAGCTCATTGCCATTCTTCGCAAAGGCATCGCGGATCTTGACGAACACGTCATCTGAAATGTCCTTGCGGGCGACAAGAATGTCGTTCGGCAGATCGCGGCCCCGTGCGATGACCGAGAAGGCAACGCCGGGGAATGCTTCCCGGACCGAGTTCAGATAGCCGAAATTCAAGCCGATAGCGGCGATGTCGCCGCGGATGAGAGCCTCAGCCGCGATGTTGCGCGATATGATTACTGGTTCGTAATCGGTGGCATATTTCAGGTTGAAATCGGCCAGCGCCTGCGCGGGGCCGAGGTGCTGGGACGTCGAGCCGACCGAGCCGAATGCGACCTTCTTGCCCTTCAAGTCTTCGACCGAGCGGATCGGTCCATTCGCCAGCACGGCGATCTGAGCGAAATAGTCGGGGCGCTGCCAGGCGACAACAATCTTCGGCTGGCTTAATTCCTTCATGACGACGTATTCTGCAGGACCGGTCAGGACAAGATCGACCTGCCCGGAATTCATCGCCTCGACGGCGGTGGTCCGCGAACTGACCGGAAACAGCTCGACATCCAGGCCGGTCGCCTCCTCAAGAGCGGTCTGGAAAGCACCGAATTCCTGCTGAAGAGCCTCCAGTCCCTCCATGTCGGTTACCGCGAATTTCACCGGCTCCGCAAACACTGGAAGAGCGGAGGCAAGCGTCAGGGCGAGTGCGGTTGCGATGCTGCGGATCATCGTTTTTTCCTTTGCTGTATAGACAGGAAACTGTTACCCGCTAATCCGTATACGCAGCAGATGACGTGCTCGTGACATTTCGCCGGCGCCACCGGCAGCCTTTGCTTTTTTTGAGGGATACAGTGAACTGGCACATCCAGGGTGGTCGCATCCTTACCGAACGGGGACTTGAAACCGCGGACCTGAGCGTCACCGGCGGGATCGTGTCAGAGCTGCGGGCGGCCCATGCCTCCACGATCGATGCCGATGGTCTGCTCGTGCTTCCGGGGATCGTCGATATTCACGGCGACGGCTTCGAGCGCCAGATCATGCCGCGGCCCGGTGTCCGCTTCGACACCGCGCTGGCGCTGAAAGATACGGACCGCCAGCTTGTCGCCAGTGGCGTAACCACGGCCTTTCACGGCGTCACGGTGTCGTGGGAGCCTGGACTTCGCTCGCTCGACGCTGCCAAACAGCTGATCGGCGCGGTCTGCGATCTCCGCGATAGCCTTGGCTGCGATACGCGTCTGCATCTGCGCTGGGAGACCTTCGCGCTTGATCAGATGGCGCAGGTCGTACGATGGCTCTCGCTTTCGCCACGGCCGATCATCGCCGTCAACGATCATACCACGGGGTCGGTGCTGAACGGCACGATTGCCCGCAAGATCGGTCAGATGGCGGAGCGGTCTGGCTTAAGCCGCGAGCAATACATGACGTTGCTCGGCCAGATTTGGTCCCGCCGCGCCGAGGTTGAGATCGCGATCGGGAAGCTGGCCGCAACTGCGCGGGCCAATGGCAATGTGCTTCTTGCCCATGACGAAGCGTCTCCCGAGGAACGCATGTATTTTCGCGCCCTCGGCGCAAAGGCCTCGGAATTTCCGCTAACGCTCGAAACGGCCAAGGCCGCGCGGCAAATGGGCGAGGATGTGATCCTCGGCGCGCCCAACGTCGTGCGCGGCGGCAGCCATAATGGAGCGCTAAATGCCACTGAGGCCGTCAGAGCCGGACTTTGCACGGTGCTGACCAGCGATTACCACTACCCTTCGCCTCTGCATGCGGCCTTCAGACTGTCTTCGCCAGACGCCGGCGGCTTCCCCTCGATCTGGAATCTGGTTTCGGCAAACCCGGCCCGGGTGGCCGGCCTCGACGATCGCGGCTCGCTTGTTGCCGGCCGCCGGGCGGATCTGATCCTGGTCGATGCTGGCGATCCAGAGCATCCGCGTGTGGTGGCCACCATGGTCCATGGACAAATTGTCTATAGCTCCGGCCTCTCCCGCACAGACCGATGGTCTGCACAGCGGTCGCCGGTGGATAAGGTTTCATGAACTTGGACACGAAAATTTCAACACCACACGAGCGCAATGGCAATCGCCTTCTGGCCTTTGACGGGCTGGTCTTTCGGCCACGCAGCGATACGCCGATCTGGCAGCAGATCTACGATCACATCTTCGATCTGATCGAGAGCGGCAGTCTTGCGCCGGGCAGCCAGCTTCCCGGAGAAACGCATCTGGCACAGAAACTCGCGGTCACCCGCATTACGCTTCGCCGGGCGCTGCAGCAGTTACAGCATGAGGGCCACCTCACCGCCCGCAAGGGCGTCGGTATCTTCGTGCGAAACCTGCCCTCGACATTCACTGTTCGCGACGGACAGCGCTTTCTCGACAATTTCGAAGCCCACGGCCAGGAAATCGGCACCAATACGCTGCTGATCGTCCGGGAACCGGCCGAAGCGGCCGTGGCGGAACGGTTGCGTCTCGCACCTGACACCACCATTATCCGGCTGTGCCGGATCAGAACGTCGGACAAGCAGGCGGTTTACGTCAATACCAAATTCTTTCCGGCGCATCTCTTCCCCGACTTCGAGCAGAGATACGATGTGCGTCAGTCGGTGACCGATGTTTTCCGCGCGCATGGCATCGACAACTACCGGCGGGCCGAGACACGCATCAGTGGCGGCTTTGCATCCCCCGATGAAGCGGAAATCCTGCGGCTGACGCCCGGAACGCCAGTATTCCGCATCAATGCTGTCAACGAGGACCGCAACGGCGTACCAATCGAATGGACCCGCGGCTGCTGGCCGCTGACATCCGTCGAATTCGTCTTCTGATTATGGCGCATGTCAACACGACCAGTTGAGGCCATTGGGTCGACCCTTAGACAGACACCACAAGCCGGTCGAGAAAAGGCCGCTGGCCGACAAGCAACTTTTCCCGGGCCATTTCGAGGCCGAACCACCCTGCGCGATCGATCTCAGGAAAAGTCTGCATGCGGCCGCTGCGCGGCGGCCATTCCATCTCGAACATGTTGCTGCGCAAGGTGCCGGCGTCGAAATCGTCTTCCACGCCGAAGGCCGTAACAAGCTTGCCGCCGGGCTGGCGCAGCGCTCCCAGCGGAAGCAGCGCTCCCGAGAGCTCCCAGCCGGTTTCCTCCACAAATTCGCGACGCGCCGCAGCTTCCGGCTGTTCGTCATCACCATACTCGCCCTTTGCAATCGACCATGCGCCGAGATCGCGGCTTTGCCAGAACGGCCCGCCAGGATGGACAAGCAGCACCTGCAGTTCACCGGTTGATCTGCGGTAAGGCAGGACGCCTGCACTTCTTTTCGCCATCGCCTCATATGCCTCCGCCATCCAGCCTATCATCGCAGGCAGGCTGAACGGGACATGTTCCGTTTGTCGAAAGACTGCCCTGCCCTGCGTCGATGCGACCGGCTACTGACGCCAGGTCAAATCTCGCTCGTTGCTTGGCCAACCCAGGGATTGACGACATTCAGCCCCGCAGCCTCGAAAGGGCTGGTGTCGCGTGTCGCGATCATGAAGCCCCGTGCAGCGGCTGTGGCGGCGATATAGCCATCAGCCTTGCCGATTGCCTTGCCGGCCGCTTTGGCGTTCGCCGCCAGTTCGGCATAGGCTTGCGAAGCGTCAAGATCGAAGGGCAACACGCGCCCCCTGAACAGCGGCAACACGCCCCGCTCCATGCGCTCGTGCAAGGTTTCGCGGCGCTTGCCGGCAGGCAGCGCTGCGATACCGAAACGCAACTCGGCTACAGTGATGGCCGATAGATAGAGCGTTTCGATAGCCTGCGCGTCGATCCACGCCACGACACCCGGGTCGGGCGCGAGCTTCCACGGCTCGGAAATCACGTTTGTGTCGACGAGGATCATTCAAACTTCATCGGCTCGGCTGGGGTCTTGTCGCGGAGTTGCTGCATTGCGCGCACGTCTTCATCCGCAAGTCCGGCCTCGCGGCCGATGGCGGCCAGGAGCGAGCCGAGCTTGACACGGCCCTCGGGCCGCGCCGCCTTCTCCAGGATGTCGCGGATTTCGGCTTCTGCGCTACGCCCGTGCATGGCTGCGCGCACCCGTAAGGCGCGGTGCACTTCGTCGGGCACGTTGCGGACTGTGATGGATGGCATTGCTTGCAAGCCCTCACGATGATTGACATGCTTGCATTCTACGCAAGTGCAACAATAGGCGCAACCCTGACCGGAAACATCTGGTCCCGATCCCATCTACTCATGCGAGTTGAACGGGAGTGGTGCGCCTGAATGGCAAATTTCCGTTGGGCTCGAGACGATCTCAAACGATGCTGGCCGCCGCAAGTCGCTCATTCGGGTCGCATTCGACTTCCATGAGCGGTGGTAGTGACGGAAATCCATCCACGCTGGCCATCAGCTCCAGATAGCGCTGAGCCGACGCGGCCCACTGAAATCGCGCCGCCCTGGCGCGACCGCGTGCGATCAAGTTGGTTCTGAGGCCTTCTTCGTGGACCAGCCGCATGAAACAATCGAACCATGCATTCTCATCGCAAGGTGATGCGTACAAGACCGCATCGCCGCCGATTTCGGGCAGGCTGGCACGGTCCGACATGACCACCGGACATCCCAGTGCCATGGCTTCGAGGGGCGGCAGCCCGAAACCCTCGACCAAGGAGGGGAACGCGAGGCATAGGCAATCGCGCAGAAGCGCGCCGAGTTCCGCGTCCGACCTTCTTCCCAGCCAAATGACGTTCGGCGATTTCTGATCGCCGCTGCTGGCGAAAACGCGGGACGTTGAAGCGCCCACAACAACAATCTGCAGCCCCGCCGCGGCAAGACGCTCGTGCATGCCGATGATCAAGCCGACATTTTTGTGCGGGATAGAACTGCCAAGCACGACGATCGTACTAGGGCCGGCCACTGCCAGTGTTTGTTGCGAGTGGCAAGGAGCCCATCGCAACGCATGTTCATGCCCATTGCCTACAATTTCGACCTTTGCCGCCGGGCACACGCCATAGCGCGCCAGTTCACCCGCAGAGTATTTCGACACCGTCGTAATCTTATGCGCGGCCCGGCCCAAGGCAGGAACCAAGGTGCGGTAAAGAAGCCGAAATGGAAACGAATAGCTCTGCGGGCACGCCCGTGTATTGACGTCGTGAATGCACAGCACCTGCCGACGAACCGTCACAGGGCCCGTATTGCAGAGGTTAAGCAGCCCGCCGCGAAGATGGGCCGGAAGCGCAGCCTGTTCCCACAAATGCCCGCCAAAGCTGCCGACAGTGCGGACACGGATCGCTGCCAGGGGCAATTTGTCAAGCGCCCCCGGCGGGACCAGCAACTCGACCGACAGATCCCGTGTCAAGGCAGCCTGGCCCGCGATCAAGGCGTCCAGCGCCGAAACAATCTCGCGTGCGTAGCGCTGAACTCCGGTGGTCGGCTGCGCGAGAAAACGGCCGTTGATTGTCCAATGTCGTGTCATCACAGGGTTTTTGGTCACCGGCGCCAAGCCTCAGTTCCACGAGTTTGGACGACCAGGACAGCAGGGTCATCCTGGCCTTTGGGACGTACCCGATCGTTTGCCTCAAAGGCTTCCCGGCAGCTCTCATCCGAATGGCGAGGCCAATCATGGGCGGTTACGCCAAATGTGTGAGGTTCTGTGTGGCGCGGTTTTGATAGACTGCGTTGGGCAGTACGGCAGATCTCAATCGTCGTGCTCGAATGGATGTCAGACAGAGTTCAGCGAATGGAGTGATGCCGCAGATGTCTGGTGCAAAACAAGCAAGTTCGCGCTGATGCAGCGGCCGACCAAACCATCGCAACCAGGTTCCGTTAGACGGGCCGTCGCCGCGACCAGACGTTTGTGGACAACCTTGGCATGCCTGCTGGGCATGACAGCTTCGTGCGCAGCGGATCTGCTCTGGGGGGTGAATGGCCATCCCTTTACCGCCTATCCCGGGATATCGATCGAACAGCAACTCGATTATGTCCGCGACCTCGGCATGAAGTCGTATCGCGTCAACATTTCCAGCCTCGACAGCGCCACCAAACTTGCCGAACTGGTCAAGGCGGGCAAGGAGCGCGGAGTCGAGATCCTGCCGGTAATCACGCCCGGCCTCGACCTGGACAATGGGACCGTCGATGACCTCTATGCGCAGGCCTACCATCTCGCGTCGACACTGGTATCCCGCTTCAAGGACGACATCCGCGTTTGGGAGCTTGGCAACGAGATGGAGAATTACGCCATCTTGATGCCCTGCGAGATTCAGGACGGCGGACTACAATACAATTGCTCCTGGGGCCCTGCCGGCGGCACCGAGACATCCCATTACTTCAGCCCGCGCTGGTCTAAGGTGAGCGCGGTGCTGCGCGGTCTGTCGGATGCAACCGTCGCGGTGGATCCGACCATAAGAAAAGCAATGGGAACGGCCGGCTGGGGTCACCGCGGAGCGTTCACCCGCATGCTGCAGGACGGCATCAGATGGGATATTTCGGTCTGGCATCTGTACGGGGGCGACCCCGAAGACGTTTTCAAGTTTCTGGCCACGTTCGGTCGCCCAATCTGGGTCACCGAGTTCAACGCGGACGGTCTCGTCCAGACGATGACGCTGCTGAGGCGATATCAGGCCTTATACGGAGTGGAGGCTGCCCACATCTACGAACTGCTCGACGAGCCGTACTGGGCGCCGAGCTTCGAAGCCTTCATGGGTCTCGTGCGCCTGAAGAAGCGCGGCGACGGTTCGTGGGCACCGAGCGGGCAAAAGCCGGCATACGAAGCCGTAAAGAAGACCATTGCGAACGGCGATGCAGGCTCGAGTTCGTCGACGATCGCGAGGGAGAGCTTGCCGCCTGCGGACCAGACGTCGGTACCCCCAGTTCCCGTCACCGACACATTTCAGCCCTGTTCGCTTGATGCGTTCGACAAGTCTGCCCTCCCAGCCAACCAGATTGCATATGCTTACTGCCTAATCTTGCATCGCATGCCGTCCCCGGCCGAACAGTGGCGCGAGGTCGTCGCGATGAAAAAGGATCCATCTCTCTCTCCGATACTGACGAAGATGTTGCTTTCGGTCGAATTCAGGACTGACAATCAGCCGGTTGGGCTTGGAAATACGCAATACGTGGCCCTCCTCTATCGGACATTGCTGGGACGGGAGCCAGACGGCCACGGGCTTTCTGATTACGTGTCGAAACTGGACAGCGGCGAGGCGAGTGGAGAACAGATCGTGGCAGAATTGATCCATTCACATGAGTTTCGCTCCAGACACACGGTTCTGTTTCCGAACGAGCCTCAATAGTTCAATGAACATCACTGGCCGCAAGATTGTCGTTGGGCTTGGACAGCGTTCGAACCAT
Source organism: Mesorhizobium sp. WSM4819 (assembly GCF_055811215.1). Classification (NCBI taxonomy): domain Bacteria; kingdom Pseudomonadati; phylum Pseudomonadota; class Alphaproteobacteria; order Hyphomicrobiales; family Phyllobacteriaceae; genus Mesorhizobium; species Mesorhizobium sp. WSM4819. Next base: position 24,557 of record NZ_JBVVQO010000036.1, on the reverse strand, counting down.
GATGCTGGCAGTTCGTCATGAGCACCATCTTTGCGCATTGTCCTGTGGTCCGAGCGGTGCCCCGGCCGCCCCTTCGCGACTACCGGAACGGGCAACGCCAATGACGAGGATCATCCGTGCGGATCTCCGGGACGGCGGATTCTGCCCATATCAAGAACATATTCGGGTTCGATACGCCCCGTCAGGACATGAATTATGGCAAGGATGTTGCCGCGCAGCCTTCCGCGGCGGTCGATGTAAGACTCTGGCCGCACGCTGCGCACAAGGTTGGCGGCGACATTGCGCGCCATGAGCGGCAGGGCGAATGTAGCGGGCATGGTTCCCTTCTTGGTCAGATAAACCGGATTGACGATCTGCGAATATCCGAACCGCTCGCCGCTCACGCGCCCGGTCTTGATGCCAAGATGGATGCCGCGGATCGTATTCACCGCGACGACGCGGCCGCATGACCTCAACTGGCTGGTGAAATCTATGTCTTCCTGCCAGCCGTAGAGAACCAGGCGCTCGTCGAAGCGCAACTTCCCAATCTTTTCCGCCCGAATGGACATGTTGCAACCATATGCGCCGAGATGATCGACGACCTCGGGCCCTGGCGGCGGCTCCTGCTCCGACTGGTGGAGAGCCAGCATGGCGTCGTGCCAATCCAACCCCGCGTTGACGGCGCCGTCCTTGACCACTCTGCCCATGACCACAGCCCAGTCGTCATGCTCTTCGAAAGCTCTCTTGACGCGCTCGAGATAGTCGTCGGCCGGCACGAAATCGTCGTCGAAGAAGGTGACGACATCGAAACGCCCGCTCGCGTGGTCGAGCGCGCTGTTGCGTTGCACGCATGACCCTTTCTTCCCGAAGACAAGGGAAACCGGGAAGCTAATCGTCTCAGGAAGCTCGACATGCGTGGCATCGGGCGCGGAAACGACGACTTCGTCAGGTGGTTGCGTCTGGCGCTGCAGATGCGATAGCAATCGGCAAAGTTGGCTGCCGCGGCCAAGGGTTGCAATGATCACGACGAGCTTCATGCGCAATCCAGCTAGAGGCGACAAGGGCGATTTCGCTGCGATGGTAAGCCTTGGGATGGGGGCAGACAGCCTGTTAAAAAGGGGGCTGCGGGGCTAATCCGGCGCTACCACCTGCCTCGATAGGTGTAGCAACCCCATCTTCGGGTCGCATGCCTCTCCTTTGGGCTTAGCGGCCGCGCAGGTTCACAGCCTTCCACGATTAGTGCCTGAATCTTCGCAGGGTGAACGCCACGCGCGGCCGGACAGGTGGCATGGCCAATTTCACTTCAATGTCGCGGGCATGGCTCTGCTCAGCGCGAGGGCAGTGCGGACCTCGGATTAACGCCAAGGGATAAGCTCATACTTCGAAGGTGCAGAGGTTCGCACTGTCTCCAGGGTGCTAGGTTGAATATGGATCACGCGACATGGTGCACTTTATGGGACAGCGAAATTACGGAAGATCTGCGCCCGTGGCTGCCAGGGCGGCCGGAACAATCGGCACCGATCCGCTTCCATTCGAGAGTTATGGCAAGAGCTCATTTCCGGCGGTTCCCGCTGAGGACTGGGGGCCCTGCGGTGGCCGCACCCGGCGCTGGACCATAAATGGGGATTTCGTCGCGCTGCCTCCAAACGGCGTTGCCCGCTATGCGCGCGAGGTAACCCTTGCGCTCGACGCTCTCCTGGACGAGGGCCATCCGTTGGCGCGGGGACTTGAACTCGATTTGGCGGTCCCGCGCCGGGAGCAATTGCCGCTGCAGGCGATTGGCATCCGGCTCGTTCCCGAATTCAACAAACCGCGCCTTCCGCAGTTCTGGGTGCAGATGCAACTGCCACGCCACGTTGAGGGCGGGTTGCTCAGCTTCTGCAATCTGGCGCCGGTGGCGCTGACGCGGCAAATCGCGTGCATCCACGACCTGCATACCAGGCTGATGCCGGAGAGCTATGGGCGCGGCTTCCGATGGGCCCACCGTTTCATTCTTCCGCTCCTTGGCCGACGGGCTGCACATATAACCACCGTCTCGCAGCTTTCGCGGCAGCATCTCATCAAGTACGGCATCGCACCGCAGGAGAAGATCACCGTCACATATAACGGCAGCGACCATGCGGAACGATGGGATGCCAATCGATCGAAGCTGCAAATCCGGCCCGACCGCCCCTATGTGCTATGCTTGGGGCGTGATCAAAAATACAAGAACGTCGAGTTACTGGTCCGGCTTGCTCCGCTGCTTGACGCGCTGGACTTGAACCTGTGGATGGCGGGCGAAATCGATGAAGCGCAGATTTCCCGGTTTGCGCAGCCGAAGCCAGACAATCTCCGGCTCCTCGGACGGATCAGCGATGATGATTTCAAGAAAGCTCTGTCGGGTGCATTGTGCTTTCTTTTTCCGTCCAGGATCGAAGGTTTCGGGTTGCCTGCCGTCGAAGCCATGAGGATCGGATGCCCGGTCGTGGCCTCGACATCACCTTGCCTCCCCGAGGTCTGCCAGGACGCAGCGCTCTATGCCGATCCAGATGATTTGGCACATTGGGTCAGAGCGGTACGCGACATCCAGCGATATCCGGATTTGCGCCAACGTCTGATCGAGGCAGGCCATAAAAGATCCCTCAGCTATTCCTGGCGCTCCATCGCTGAAATCTACCTCGAGCTGATGCTGCAGGTGGATGCAGTCGACGGCGAAAGCGAGCGGTAATGAAGGCGACAGGCGGGGCGATTATCAACGGGGCGGCTTGGGTCGCAGTCGAGACCTGGGGCCGCCAGTTGGCGCTGTTTGCCGTCTTCGTCATTCTCGCCCGCCATCTCGGCCCGGAGGCATTTGGTTTGGCGGCACTCGCCATGGTGATGCCGACCATTGTTGCCGCTCCGGTGACGCGCGGAATCCCCGAAGCACTCATCCAGCGTCCGGATGTCGAGTCCATCCATTTCGACTCAGCCTTTTGGCTCCTTGCCGTCACCGGCTCGGTGCTCAGCGCGTTCGTCTGGAGCTTTGCCGGCGCAATCGCCGCGGCGTTCAGCCAACCCGTTCTGGAGGAGCTTGTCCGCTGGACCAGCGTCGTGATTGTGCTCCAGGCGCTTGCGGCGGTTCCGACGGCGGTCCTCAAGCGCCAGCTTCATTTTCGACTATTCGCGCTGCGAACGCTCGCCGGAACAGTCGTCGGCGGAGCGATTGGAATCAGCACGGCAATCGCCGGTTACGGCATGTGGAGCCTGGTGTGGATGCAGGTCGCCAAGGCGGCTGTGGAAACCGCCGTCATTCTACTCGGAAGCGCGTGGTGGCCGCGCCTCAGATATTCCCACGCACGCTGTCGAGAGCTGTTCGGCTTCGCTGGTCCTCTCATCGGCCATTCCCTATGGAATTTCGTGAATGACGAAATACCGAAGGTCATACTCGGCACCTTCCTCGGACCCTATGCGGTAGGCGTGTACGCCCTCGCCCGCCGACCGCTGGATCTTCTGAGTGAGGCATTTCTGGGTCCGCTCACGGCGGTGACAATACCGGCGGTCGCTCGGGTGCAGGGCGAGCCGGCGAAGATCGATGCTTTCTTCAACGCGAGCATACGCGTGTCCGCGATTGCCGGCTTCCCGGCATTCCTGGGGTTTGCCGCGATCGCCCCCGTCGCGGTTCCTTTCATCTTCGGCCCGCAATGGGTGAGCGGTGTCGTCGCCGTTCAAATCCTGATGTTCCTTGGCCTGCAACGCACGATAGACAGCATCTGCGCGCTCACCATCCTCGCGCTCGGTCATTCCGGCCTGATCCTGAAACTAAACATATCGTACACCGTCCTGGCCGTGGTCTTCCTCACCGCTGCCGTGCAGATCGACCTCGAGACAACGATGGCCGCTCTTCTGGCCTGCAACGTCCTGCTCCTGCCGGTCTTTCTCTTCCTCGTACACCGCATCGCGCATATCGACGTACTGAAGCCACTCACGATATTCCCGCGGCTGGCGGTGGCGGCCCTGCTCATGTTCGCCATTGTCACCGCTTGGCTGGTTGCGGCACCGACATCCACCCCCCAAGGTCTCCTCATCGCAGGTGGGATCATCATCGGCGCCGCCGTGTATGTCGCTGCAGCCATTGTGCTTGTGCGTCCCGACCTTCTCGACGCACGCGACATGCTTCTCAGGCTGCGTCGTCCTGCATAGGGTACCAAGCTCATGAAAGTCGCGTTCGTCTCGCAGCATTTCGACATGGTCCTTCCACCCGACCAGAGCTCGGTCGGCATCTGGACATATGAAGTGTCACGCCGCTTGGGCGCGGACTGCGAGACGACCGTGATCGCGCGTCGCCCGCGCGGAAACCCCAAGCGGCTCGAGATCGATGGGGTGCGGATCGAACTCCTCACCTGCGCGCCGGCGCGTGTGTGGGGGAGAGCGTCCCGCATGTGGAGCCGCGCCTGGCCAGGCGCTCCGCTCTTTGCGCAAAGCTTCTATGCGTTCGACTTCTTCGCTCAGGCACTGCGAAACCTCCGCAGCCTGGCGCCCGACGTCGTTCATCTCCAGAACTTTCCGCATTACGCGCCCGCTATCCGGCGCGCCGTCCCAGACGCGGCGATCCTTTTGCACATGCACTGCGACTGGCTGGCGCAACTCGATCCTGACGTCATGGCGCGCGGCGTCGCTGCATGCGATCTCGTGGCCGGCTGTTCGCAGCATGTCGTTATGACTGCGCGCGAACGCTTCGAAAGCGCGCGGACGCCTTTTGCGGTCCTGCCGAACGGTGCGCCAGTGGATCGGCTCGCTGGTGTTGTGGCGCTGCGCACGCCGGCAAAGGTGCTGTTCGTCGGCCGTGTCTCTCCGGAGAAGGGAGTTCATACGCTTCTCGAGGCCTGGCCCGAAGTTGTCGCCGCTCACCCTGAGGCCCGACTTGAGATCGTCGGCCCGTCCGCGGCACTGCCGCGGGATCTCCTGATCGACCTGAGCCGGGATCCGGAGGTCTTGGACCTTTCACGGTTCTATCCCGGGGGCAGCGCTTTCAGGGGTTCCTACGAGACGGCTTTGCGCGAAATGATACCTCCGCAGTTCGCCCACACGGTCAGCTTCATCGGTATGGAACCCTATGAAAAAGTCATCGAGCGCTGTGCCGGGGCCTCGCTCCTCGTCAATCCGTCACTTAGCGAATCCTTCGGCATGAGCCTGGTGGAGGCCCTTGCGACCGGGACGCCGGTCGTCGCCACGCGTGTCGGCGGGATGACGGACATTGTGGAAGCAACTGGCGGCGGTGTGCTCGTCGAAAAAAATGATCCGGCCGCACTTTCGAACGCAATCGTCCGCCTTCTCGCCGATCCTGAGTCAAGCAATGAAGTCGGACGCCGGGGAGCCGCGCGGGTCGCCGATCTCTATGCCTGGGAAAAAATAGCCCAGTCGACCCGGGACCTGTATGACAAGGCAATCGTCACCCACCGTTCACGGCTTGCAAAACGAAAACCTTCTTTCGCTCAGCGCCGGGCCTTGAACGACGTGAACACCGAGCCCGTGTCATCTCCCCATTCCCAGTTGACGGCGAGCCCGACCCGCAAAATTTGAAGGGTAGCATCGTCGGGATAGATGTCGGTGAGACTTCGCTGCATCACCAGTTCGTCGTCGATCAGGATCGCAAACCGATTTCCGTCGAATGCAACGCGCATGCGAAAGCGTTTTCCCCAAACGACCTTGTCCGCCACATTGGTCCAGACCGCGTCATAAAGTTCCTCGAAGCCGAGCCGCTTGATGAACACCGAAATCGAAGCACCCTGGTGGACATCGTCGAGCCAGGTCGTGACACAAACGTAGTTGTCGCTGTCTTGCCAGAAGAGCAGTCCTGCCCGGCTGCGCTGATCTTGTCCTCGGCGCTCCCCAGGAGGCTCGATTGTGACCTCGAGGTCGGCGAATTCCGGTAGGTCCCATGGCAGCGAATAGAATGTTCGACCCGGGTTCGGTCTGTTCACGCTCGCGCGCACACGGGCGCTGCCCAGCCCGTCGACGTCGATGACCCCGGTGCCCAGTGTTCTCGCCCAGTGCCCGCCGCCCAGCTCCGGCGTGCGGCGATCCAGTTCGCCGGCAGTACCGTTAAAACCGTCGGCGTAGGACAGGCTTGCTCCGAGTTGGTTCCAAGGCGCCTCCAGAGGCGCCATCAACGGGATGGCAACCTCGCAAGGATGAGCCTCGAAATTGTGCCAGCGCGGCTCGCTATCGGAGCTTTTCCATATACCTATTCCTGTAGCGTTCTCAACTGAATCGGCATTGACAGACGCTTCGAAAAGGCGAACCCCGTCAAGAAAGCAGCTCACCTGACCATTCCAGTCAAGAATCTGGACCGAATGGGTAGAACACTTGCGCAAAGCGTGTTCCGTACCGGTCGCGATCGTAATCTCTTTGCCCGATTGCTTGCGCACCAGGGTCCATCCGACCGTCGACAGTTTCAGCACCCAGAAATTGTCGTTGTCCCGAAACCGAAAGACGAGACCACACATATCCGAGATGGCGCCAATTGCCAGCAGTCCGTGGATCAATCCTGAAGGGCGACCAGGATCGATGACGGATAGGTTATCGCCAGCGTCCTGCGAAAAATGCCACCGCCCCCCGATTGCAGCGATTTGCCCAGGCCAGCCTTCGACGAGTGCATCGGCAGCGTGGGCGGAGCCAAACAGCGTCGAAAATTCAGGTATCCGCCCGACTTGAACCGCTTGGACGCGTGTGTCGACCCGAAACCCGATCTGACCAAGTGCCGACTGATGAACACCCGCAAACAGCTTTTCGTCCTTGTTGAAAGGATCGATCGCGATCGGACGCATCATCGGAAAAGCGGCAAGACCGTGGGCTTTTTGGTCGGCGGCCGCATAATAGACAGCGCCCTGCTCTCGCAACGCCACAACATAATAGACATGAACGTTCATTAGGCGCCGAAACGCACTCAGGCATTGCTTTCCTACACGAGCCCACAGCTCGCCGTTTTCGCCTTCGGCGGCATGCACGACAAAGCCGCAACCCTCTTCCACGGGATTGATCGGCGCCTCACTGGGGAACCAACCGACAGCCAGGTTCTCGTCGATGTTCGATCCCCGGTAGGTTCTGGAGGTGCTAAGTGTCCACCACCAAAAACGGCGAAGGGTGAGCCTCTTTCGCGGCGCACGTATCAGGGAAACCAGACGGCCGGGCCATGGATCAATGCCGGGTCCTCGCAGCCAACGGTAGACTCGCCTGGCGAGGTCATCAGGCAATGGCGATCCCTGCGATGTGTTGTGGCCGTTGGTGATCGAAACCAACAGCACCAGACCAGCCTCTCGCTGAAAGGGACCATAGGAGATCCCTTGCCGGCCCCAACCTGGCCTGACGAGCGGCCGGAAACGAAGTGCGCCGTGATCGATCGCGATCTGGCGTTCGATGTCGCGTCCTCGCCTGACACCTCCCTTGACTGCCAAGGTGCCAATTACCGCACCGCGGGCGCGTTCATCTTGAAAATCGTCTGTGACAAGAACCTCCGGCCGGGCAACGCCGGACCCAGCCTCTTCCGCAGCTTCTACCCAGTCATGACGGTGCAACAACAAGACCCTCCTCACGTCGTCGTACGAGACTCTTCAAGGCATCGATGACGTGTCGCAGTCCCGGGCAGAAGTCGCGCACTGCCTCGCTTGTCCCGTTGATCAGGCTTGCTCTCCTTGCATGGAATCCCTGCCTGACGCCGCAAATCCAGTTCTTAAGCGCCCACCGGCTGCGCCAGGACGTGTTCGACCCGCCATTCCCCATTGGCATAGGAGGCTGGCAGCGGTTTCAATGCGTAGCCGGCAGCAGTCAGGAGTTCCGCGATCTTTCGGGCCTTGCGGTCGAGCCCGTCGCGGGTTGCATCGTCGACCTCATAAATCACCTTCGGACGATGTCGCCGCAGCGTTTCCGTCATGCCGCCCAGCACGTCGATTTCGGCGCCTTCCACGTCGATCTTGACCAGCGAGGGCGGCCTGAGGCCTCGCTGGGCGATGGCATCGTCGATGGCGACTATGCTGACTTCCAGACGGCCACTGATGTCCGGCGGTGCCCCCGCCGAGGCAAGCGCGGCGCCGCCGATGTGATGGGCGAGCAGCAGCTGGCCACGGCCGGATGTGGCGCCCACGGCTTCGGCGAACACCCGTATCGTGTCGAATCCACTGAGTCGCGCACTTTCTGCGACAGCGGCGGCGTTGCTAGGGACAGGTTCGAACGCATAGACTTGACCGCGCGGCCCGACGCGGCGCGCGGCGATGAGGCTGAAGAAACCGATATTCGCGCCGATGTCGAAAAAGGCGTCCCCAGGCGCCAGGTTTGCCGCGATCGCCTGTTGGATGGGCGGCTCGTAGGTGCCGCGAACAAAGTTCGGGTCGGCGCTCTTCGCCACGAGCTTGAGACCGGCGGCCTCGCCCTTGGCTATGACGCGCGCGTCGCCGAACACGCTGAGGAACCTTGCCGTCAATGTCACGCGCTCTTCCCCATTCTGCGACGCCTCGGGACGGGCCAGCCCGTGCCGCTCGCCGCGAAGGTGACAGATTGTGCGCCCGGGATCGAGCCCGACAACGGTTGGCCGGCTCCTACCTCCTCCGGCTGATCGCTACTCCGATTGTCGGGCCATATCTCATCTTGGGGGTACCTGCCCGGCCTCCCGGTCCGATGGAACGGTGGCATCGTTGCGCCAGACATGGATCGCCTGGGGAGCATCCCAGCCGATCGAGACGATCTCACGGTCGCCGTCGCCGTCGAGGTCGACCGTGCGGGCGCCGAGATGGCTCTCGACGCCCTCGCCAACCAACTGCTCGATGAACCGCCCGCCGCCGAGATTGCGCCAAAGCGAAAGGCGCAGGGCGCCGCGGTGCTCGCCGATGACCGGGTCCGGCCGGCCATCGTCATTCATATCGGCCACCGAAAGACTGTTGAGCGAGCCGCGCGAGGTGATTTCCTGCTGCTCCCAGTTCTGCCTGAGGTCGCCGGGATTGCGCCACCAATAGGCCTTTGCGTGGTCGGCCTGCCCGTTTTCTTCACTCACGACGATGTCGGTTCGTCCGTCGCCGTCCAGATCGGCGACCGCCACGCGGTCCGGATAGACCATGTCAGGGACATTGGCGACCTCGCGGCGCCGCCAGTCGGCAGAGCCATCTCCCGGATTGCGCCACCATGCGATCCCCTTGGCGTTGCCGGTAGTGGCCGCAAGGTCAAGCAGGCCGTCGCCGTCGATATCGGCAAAAGCGATTCCCTCGTCGGAGGCCTCTGCGCAAATGCGGGTTCGCGGCCAGGGGCCCGCCGCGTCGTCAGGGATGGCAAAGGAGAAGACCCCGGCGCCGCTCGATACCGCAAGCTCCGGCCGGCCGCCTTCGACGATCTGCGCCAGTGCATGGCCCTGGGATCCGAGTTCGTGGCTGGCGGCGGGAACATCGCCGATCGCATGTTCCTCAAACCCGCGCTCTGGCCTTTGCTGCGCCCGAAGCCACACCAGGTTCAGTGTCTCGCCCCCGCCGCGTTGAGCGATCACTTCCGCGCGTCCGTCGCCGTCGACATCGATTGCCGCGATCGCATCCACTGCCTCGCCGAGGGCGATCTGTTGCCAATCACCTTGCCAGGGGTCGGCCGGCTGACGATACCAGAACGGACCCGAGATAATGTCCGTCCGCCCGTCGCCGTCCATGTCGGAGAATGCAAGGCCAAAGGAACGGACATGCGCCTGCGTGATCTGGTGATGGCTCCAGCGGTCGAGGCGGCGGACCGGCCCGGGCAGGTCGAGACGATTGATCCAGATCCGGGCGGGCGGGTTGCCCGCCCAATTGGCGCCGTAGATGTCGAAATCTCCATCGCTGTCGACATCGGCGGCGACTCCGTTGTGCAGCCCCACCGTGTCGGTCACCTGTCGTGCCCAGCGCATTCCCCGGCCATCCACATTGAGGTGGATGGACAGGGCACGTTCCTTGGTCGTGTGCATCTGCCCGACCACGACATCGACATCGCCGTCTCCGTCCATGTCCGCCGCCTGCAACGTATGGGCGCCGGCAACAGCAGGCTGAATGACATGGCGGATCCACCGTCCCGCCGGCCCATCGACGGCCCGGAACCAGGCCACATCGGCGGTGTGCTCGGAGCTCGAGGTCAAAATGTCGGCGTTGCCGTCCTGGTCGAGATCGACGACGATCGCCTTGAAAGCAGGATTGAACGCGCCAACCTCGTGGCTTTGCCACCGGGCAGGATTGCGCGCTGTCGCGCCTGGATTCTGCGCCCAATGTCCGTGCAGGACCAGGTCGACCGCGCGGTCGCCGTTGACGTCTCCGAGGGCCATCCCCTCCTCGCCCAAATGCAAGGATGGCAAGGCCACACGAGTCCAGGCGCCGGCTGCGTCATGGAAGAAGATCATCAGCTCGCTGGGTGCCCGAACGACGATGTCGGCAAGGCCGTCGGTATCGAAATCGGCCGCCTTGATGTCTTTGCCCCAGCCGCCGACTGCGCCGATCTCATGGGGTTTCCAGCTTGGGCCGTCGGTCGGATCACGGTCCGGGCGCGGATTCTCGAACCAGACGAGATTGGCCCCGTCCGGCCCGTCGGCCGTGACGATGTCGAGATCACCATCTCCATCGACATCGACAAGCACGCCATCCGTCGTGAACTCCACGCGGGCGGTTGCGATGGTAGTGAGAAGCAGGTCGGGCCAACGCCACCACGACAGCGGGGTCTGTGGCAATCCGCCAAGGACCAGATCCAGCCGACCATCGCCGTCGATGTCGCCGACGAGCTTGACATCCCCGGAATGCTCGGCGATCTCGCGGCGATCAAATGTAAGACCCGTCCTGAGAATTTCTTCTCCACTGGCAGCAGAATCACAACCTACGATTGAGACTCCGACGGCAAGCATGGCGACGAGATGGAAACACACGTCGACTATTGACTTGATAGCGTGTGACCATCTCGTCTTTGGCCAGCGGCCGAGCGACGAATTAGCCCCCCGACAAATCCATAAGCGTCCGCCAATCATCCTGGTCTCCCGTGCTTCATCTGCGAGCATGCTCTGCCAGCACGTCACCCTTGTTGTCGATCACGTCGCCCAATGTAGGCGAGGCCGTTAGTCGCGTATGGCGCACGCAATCCCGCTGCACCCTGGCCGGTGAGGCGCCGCATAGCCGGCAGGTTGCCCGGAATGCGCAACGACGGCCGACGATACCGTCGAAGTGTCGCACGGATGGCCGCATTGACGGTGCGATGATCGAATTCGGATCCCTCGCATAGGGCACGAACACGATTGCCGGGCAGCGACGTGAGCCACCTTGGTTTTCTCATGAGCGAGACGCAAAGTCGCCCCGCCAGGAAGCCGTAAGAACGTAGTACGTTCTGATGACACGCTGATCCCAAGGGCTTCGCATCCAGCAAGATTGAGTCCGCCCCCTCTTTCCATGTAGGATCACACTGCCGGGCTGTGTTACGCTTGAGCATGGCAAGCCGGTGTTCGCATCGGCGCATGCGCGCGACTCATTGCCGGAAAGATGTGACCATTGCGTCCTCCCATCGATGAGAGGCTTATTCGCCGTGTCGTTGCCGATCAGGCCTGGAGACATGACCTAGAGCAAGCGGCTCTCAGCTACTCGTGGGGACCGTGGCTGCGGGGCGACAGGAATCGTGTCATGAAGCTGCTTGCGAATACTCCTGCGGTGGCGGATCAGCGTCGTCGAGCTGAGCAAAACACAGAGATAGCCAGTTGAGGGGTTGATCGCCGCTCCTATGGCGCGACAGCACGCGATCGTCAGCCACCAATAAGCCCTCTGGCTGGCCGCATAATTGAGGCAAACGCCAAGGATCGGAAGGGAGTTTGTCGATGTTGCTGTCGACGATGCTTCGCCCATCGCGTTGAAGCAGGTACCGGCCGAGCGATTGCGCTCACGATCCGGGGATGACACAAACTGTCGCTGGCGGCCTTAGACAATCCCTCTATTTTAGCAAAGCCTACGTCGAACGACTTAACGCAAGAAGTCTTTCAGACTCGATGACGAGGCGTTTCGTGCATGATATTTGTTCATTCGCGGCTGAACTTGCGATCCATTGTGCCGAAGGGACCATCTTCAATGACGACGTTGCAATATCTTGCCGCTGTGAACGGCAACCGGAATCTGCCGCCATGCTCTGACTTGCCAGCCGGACTGTCCCAGTGAAAGGGGTGATTGCCAGTGACAGTCATATCTATCTGCATTCCTACCTATAATCGTTCGCGTATGCTCGCGGAGCTGCTCGACAGCATAGTCGCGCAAAGGCTCCAGGATGATATCGAAGTAGTGATTAGCGATGACGCCTCACCCGACGACACGGTAGCAGTCGCCGAGAGCTACCGGAAGAAAATCAAACATTTCAAATTGATCGCTCAGCCGAGCAATCTGGGTCTGGACCGCAACTTTCTCGCCGTGACCGCAGCCGCGACCGGCGACTACATTTGGTTGATGGGAGACGATGATCGACTGGAGCCAGGAGGAGCTCGGCGTGTGCTCGATGCATTGAAGCACTGGCCTCAGATTGTCGGTTTGACGCTCGGCGTGATCGACTATGACGTGAGGATGGAACACCCTGTCGGGATTCGCGAAATGCCGCCAACACAGGTCATGATCGGAGCCAGCGAGGTGTTTAGCCGCATCGCGGATTTGCTGGGGTTCATGTCTGCACTCGTCGTGAAACGCGATTTGTGGGAGGGGCAAGCTCGCGATCCCGCTGTGCAGGCGATCGACAATTATTACGTCCAAGTCTTGATACTGGGCCGCGTGATTGCCGACAGCGGCCAATGGGGCGTTTTGAGAGAGCCGTGTGTCGGCTTTCGTACAGACAACGATCAATTCAACATGAAGCTTGGATGGCTCAATCGCCTGAAGGTCGACATCCGAGCCTATGACGAACTAGCCGACACCCTCTTCGCTGACGATCCGACCGCTCATGCAGCGATGCGCGACCGCGTGTTTGAAACACATGTCATGGCTCGAATCGTCAATGCAAAAACAGCTGCTGGTCATACTCCAGAGATCGCGCGGGCAATTGGCTTGCTAATGAAGGCCTATGGCTCAAAGCCTCGATTCTGGATGAGAGCGGTTCCCATATTAATCGCTCCCAAGTGGTCAATCCGCCAGGCCCGAACACTCTACAAACGGTTCTCACGCTTTTCAGGCACAGCCCGCGCGCGTCGGCTGGCACATCAGACCCACGGTTCGCGGCAACAGTAGAATGTTTCGGGCGGGGGAGAAAATGGATGCGGGAGAGGTCATAGGGCAACTTCGAACTGCTTGGTCCCAAGCCATGAGGAGCCAGGACGGCTTCCGGCGGGAACAGGCCGAAATTGGCAAGATCTGGCAACGGATTGGATCGCGCCGGGTGGGGATCGAAGGCAGTTTTTAGGAGAGCTTGTTGAAAGGCATTATCCTTGCTGGGGGCAGCGGAACCCGACTCTACCCGCTGACGCTGGCGGTCTCCAAGCAAATCCTGCCAATACACGACAAGCCGATGATCTACTATCCGCTGAGCGTCCTGATGCTGGCGGGAATCCGCGAGATTCTGGTCATCTCGACACCGCGCGACTTGCCGGTTTTTCAAGATTTGCTCGGCGACGGTTCGGAATTCGGGCTCGTTCTGTCTTATGCTGTGCAACCGCATCCCAACGGTCTCGCGGAAGCCTTCATCATCGGCCGCGACTTCATCGGCAATGACGCCGTGTCGATGATTCTAGGCGACAACATCTATTTCGGCGAAGGACTGTCGCAACTCTGCCGCGCGGCAGCTTCGCGCAAAAGCGGTGCATCGGTGTTCGCCTATCATGTCGAGGATCCGCAGCGCTATGGCGTGGTTTCCTTCGACAAGGTCAGTGGCGCGGCTTTGACGATCGAGGAGAAGCCACAAGTGCCGAAGTCGAATTGGGCCATCACCGGCCTCTATTTCTACGACAACGATGTCGTGAACATCGCCCCGACAATCCGACCCTCGGAGCGTGGCGAGCTAGAGATCACAGCGGTAAACAATGTCTATCTCGAACGCCGGCAGTTGCAGGTTCACCAACTCGGCCGCGGCTATGCCTGGCTCGACACCGGCACCCATGACAGCCTGCATGAAGCTTCTTCCTTCGTTCGCACGATTGAGCGCCGTCAAGGTATCAAGGTCGCCTGCCCGGAAGAAATCGCTTTCGAGCAGGGCTGGCTGACGGCGGACAAGGTTCTGCAGCGCGCCGCACGCTTGGGACAAAATGACTATTCCGCCTACTTGCGCAAGCGCGTCATCGACTTGACGGAGAATTAGGTGCTGGAGATCAGGTCACTTGGCCTCGACGGCGTGCTGGAAATCGTCCCGAAGCGCTTCGGCGACGCGCGCGGGTTCTTTGCCGAAACCTACAGTGAAGAGCGGTTCTCGGCCGCCGGCTTAGAATTGCGTTTCGTCCAGGACAACCACTCCTATTCCGCCGCCACCGGTGTTTTGAGGGGACTTCACTATCAACTTCCCCCCCGCGCCCAGGACAAGCTGCTGCGCGTTGTCCGAGGCAGAATCTTTGACGTCGCAGTCGATATTCGGCGCAGTTCGAAGACATTCGGAAAATGGGCCGCACTCGATATTTCCGCCGAAAAGGGCAATCAAATCCTGGTGCCGAAAGGCTTTGCGCACGGTTTCGTCACGCTCGTGCCGGACACCGAGGTCCTGTACAAGGTCACCGACTCCTATTCGCCGGAGCATGACCGATCGATCCGTTTCGACGATCCCGCCATCGGGATCGAATGGCCGCCGACGGCCGGCGGGTTTCAACTTTCGGATAAGGACCTTAAGGCGCCGCCGCTCGCCGCCGCCGAGGTGTTCGCATAAGGAGGGTGGCATGAATTTTCTGGTGACTGGAGGTGCCGGCTTCATCGGCTCGGCGGTTTGCCGGCATTTGTGCAGCAATCCGGCCTACCGGGTGACTAACATTGACAAGCTCACCTATGCGGGAAACCTTGCCTCGTTGCGGCCGATCGAGAATGGCCACAACTATAGATTCGAGCACGCTGACATCTGTGACGACAGGACGATTCTGGAGGTGTTGCATCGCGATGACATAGACATCGTCATGCATCTTGCTGCCGAAAGCCATGTCGACCGGTCGATTGATGGACCAGGAGCGTTCATCGAAACCAATATCGTCGGAACCTACCGAATGCTCAATTCGGCCCTAGAATATTGGCGCAGACTTCTCGAAAAGAAGAAAGGCCGGTTTCGGTTCCATCATGTTTCGACTGACGAGGTGTTCGGCGATCTACCCTTCGACAGTGGCGTCTTCACCGAACAGACACCCTACGCGCCGTCTTCTCCTTATTCCGCGTCGAAGGCTGCGTCCGATCATTTGGTTCGCGCATGGCACGACACCTACGGCTTGCCGGTCGTCCTGTCGAACTGTTCGAACAATTACGGTCCCTTCCATTTCCCCGAAAAGCTGATCCCGCTCGCTATTTTGAACGCGCTGGACGAAAAAACGTTGCAGGTCTACGGCGCTGGCATAAACGTGCGCGATTGGCTTTTCGTCGAGGACCATGCGCGCGCCTTGGCCATGGTCGCGACTCAGGGCGCAGTCGGCGAGAGCTACAATGTCGGCGGAGGCTCAGAACGCACCAATCTGGCGGTGGTCGAGGCGATCTGTGACATCCTCGACAACAGGCGGCCGCGTTCCGCCGGCCAGAGCTATCGCGATCTCATCACCTTCGTTGCCGACCGCCCAGGCCACGACCGGCGCTATGCAATTGACGCTTCGAAGATCGAGCGCGATCTCGGCTGGACGCCGCGTGAGACCTTCGACAGCGGCCTCGCCAGGACGGTCGACTGGTATCTTCAGAACGAGTGGTGGTGGGGTCCGATTCGCCGCGAGCGCTACGCCGGCGAGCGGCTGGGCGAAGCGCGGAAGGGTGCCGCGTGAGGCTTGTTGTCACCGGACGCGAGGGCCAGGTCGTTAGAAGCCTTGTGGAGCGTGCACATACTCACCCAGGCCTCGATGTCGTCGCGCTCGGTAGGCCTGAGCTCGACCTGGCGAAACCGGGGACGATCGCACCGGCGCTCACGGCCGCCCGGCCCGATCTGGTCGTGTCCGCTGCCGCTTATACCGCCGTCGACCAGGCCGAAGACGAGCCGGACCTTGCCTTTGCCGTCAACGGCGCCGGCGCCGGTCACGTCGCCGAAGCCGCGGCAAGGATCGGTACGCCGGTCATCCATCTGTCGACCGACTATGTCTTCGACGGAAGCGGCGAGGGCGCCTATACAGAAGACGATGAGCCTGCCCCGCGCAGCGTCTACGGCGCCTCGAAGCTGGCTGGCGAGCAAGCGGTCGCCAGGGCTAATAAGCGTCACTTCATCTTGCGCACGGCATGGGTCTACAGCCCGTTCGGCAGGAATTTCGTCAAGACGATGCTGAAGCTGGCGGCGGATCGCGACGAGATAGCAGTGGTGGCCGACCAGTGGGGAAATCCCACTTCCGCCCTTGATATTGCCGACGCGATTCTGCATGTGGCGGCGATGCTGCACGGCAACAAGCGCTTTAATTCCTTCGGTGTCTATCATCTGGCGGGAACCGGCGAGACCAACTGGAGCGGCTTTGCCCGTCATATCCTGGACACAAGCCAGGCGTTTGGTGGCCCCTATGCGCGGGTCCGGGATATCGCCACCGGCGACTATCCGACCCGGGCATCGCGCCCTGCCAATTCGCGGCTTTCCACGGCAAAGTTCACCGCTACATTTGACTGGGCCGCGCCGGAATGGCGGAAGTCGGTGCGCGAGATAATGCCTCGTCTGCTCAAAGAGGGTTCCCGCATCGTCGCGGCCTAGAAGACAATCAGAAATTGAAAAAATGCGTATCGCCAGTTTTACCATGCTCAGAAACGAAATTTCATTTGTTTGATGACGATGGTCGTGTAATATTTAAATCGGATGGTGATATGGTTTCTGTGGCATCAATGGAAGGTATTGGAAATACTTCAATGCGACACGTATCTAAGTCTCAGCACAGTAAAATACAGGGAGTTGCCTCTGGTTCTTTCGATCCTGTCGAAATACAGGACAGATATGTAGCGCCTCTCTTTTCGTTGCCTCGCAAACTGCCTGTTACAGCGTGGCACGGCCATATTCCCTTCCTGTTCGTGCTGTTTCGGAATTTGAGGCCGGCCCGTTATGTCGATCTTGGTGTTCATTTTGGCGCCAGTCTGATCGCCGCGGCCACCGCGGCGCAAGCCTATGATGTGAAGGCGGAGCTGTGGGGGGTCGACACCTGGGAGGGGGACAGTCACGCCGGCCGCTACGAAGGTGATAAAATATACGAGGATCTATTGTCGTTCCTAGGCCGGAGCTTTTCGGGCGTTCACCTGCTCCGATCGACATTCGATGATGCACGAGCGAATTTTAACGGCCGTCCGGTGGACATGCTGCATATCGACGGGCTGCATACTTATGAAGCCGTCAGGCACGACTACGAAAATTGGCTGCCGGCTATGAGTGATCGAGGGGTCATTCTATTTCATGACATTAGCGTGCGCGAACGGGATTTTGGCGTTTGGCGTCTCTGGGAAGAGCTGAAGCCCAAATTTCCTTCGTTGGAGTTTACGCATTCGCATGGCCTGGGCGTACTGTTTGTCGGCGCTGAAAGCTTGGGCCATCCTCATCTCAAGCGGCTTGTCGAGGATCATTCCCTGTTCGATGCCTATAGGGCCACTGTTTCACAGATTGCGGAGTTGCTGCCTCTTCGCTCAGCCTATTTGAATTCGGAGCCATCAATTGAGCCGAACACCCTTGTCACGGACGATATGGACCCATCCGCCGGAGGGGAAGTAAGGGAGATCAGGAAGCAGTTGACTGATGCTCAGTGGGCGCTGCAGCATTACAAGAACCAGTTGCAGACGATCAGGCAACATTATGAAGCTTCGAGGAGTTGGAAAGTTACAGCGCCTCTCCGGTACATCAAGAGATTGATGGGGAAATAGGTGCCTGGATGCGAATTGGATTCGTCGGCCCGTATACATATTTGAGATTCATTTTCCCGAGAAGTGGAAAAGCAAGAGTAACGTTCTTTGCTTGGATGTTGACGAATGGGATTATTCATTTCTGACTAGGATGATTAATTTTAGGCCTGACATGAATATTTTTTACAGACCAGAACTGTATCCAAAAAATACTTAAGGTCGATCAGCGGTATCGAAGAGTAGCCTTTTTGACAGAGCCAATTCAATTCTCCGGGAAGGAAGAAAGGCTGGAAAGCCAGCTTCGTATCCAAGTGTATTCACGAATGGATTGGGATAGCTACCACTATTGCGTCTACTATGACGAGACGAAGCGGGATTCTATCAAAAACAAGGGCTGGCCTATTGATGCATACCATCCCTTGCCCATTGATACATCTGTTTTTCGTCCGAGCGCCAGTCGTCGACCTATAGACGTAGCTTTCATAGGTAAGCCCACGCCGCACCGGGTTGCGGAGTTGGATTTTCTCCGGTCAACCGACTTGAAGTTTGTCTGGGTGGCGCATGGGCTATCGGGTGGCGCCTTGGCGGAGCGGGTTTGCCCGTCATATCCTGGTCACAAGCCAGGCGCTTGGTGGCCCCCACACTGCGGTTAAGGACATATCCACCAGCGACTATCCGACAAAGGCGCAGCGTCCGGCCAATTCTCGCCTTTCCACGGCGAAATTCACGTCCGTGTTCGGACGGACAGCGCCGGACTGGCGGATGTCGATGAAGGAGGTGGTACGTCGTCTCTTGACCGAAAAACGCCGCGGGCGTTGACCGTATGCCTTGCAGGGCCGATGAAGCAGTGCCGGACAGCATTCAAGGCAAACCGGTGGCCCAAATTGAGGTCTAAACTGAAGTTTGGATAGTGAAAGTCCGGAAAGTGGTGGATTTGCGCGGACGCTGGCCAATCTGAGCAAGTTGCCTGCCGCTGTGGTATCCCAAGGGTAATCGGCTTGACGAATTCATTTCATCGGTCAGTCGAGATCTGACTGGATGGTCTGTCTTGGATGGCACGGCGGTGCATCCAAAATGGGCCGCAAGCAATATAGCAGACGGATCGAAGCCGCAGCGCAGCCTTGGGTCGAACCCCGAAGAGGTCATGGCCACCGCAGCCGCGTTCCTGCCGAGATGCTTCAGGCCGGCCGCTTACGTTCGTGCGTTAAGCTCGTATCGCGTGAACATCTCGTGGTCGCTCAGCAGCCGATTCAGCAAATCGCCCCCACCTACATCCGCCAGGATCGGCCAGTCGTCGAGACCCGCCGGCCGCTCCATCTGTGACCGGTGCGCGGCCAGGGCATGCCGTTTCACGTCAACGACGTCGCCGACATACGCGTTCGAATTGAACAGCGTGAGGCCACGCAAACCCGCAAAAGTCCGGATTGTTTGCCGCAATGCGACGCGACTGAGGCCAGGCACTCGATCGGGCAGGCGAACCCACGGCCACTGATACCAGTACCAGATGGGATATTCGAACACGGTCACGCGCCGGCCATACAGCTGAAGCGCGCCTCGCGCGCCAAGATTGGTGGCAACATGGTCCGCGGGCGGCTCTTTTGCATGGGTGACGAACACGCTCTGCGGTTGCCAAACGACAAGCAACTCAGCGATCGCCTTTGCGATCTTGCCTATATGATGCTTTGCCATCCCGTCGGGAACACGCAGGAATCTAACCCGATCGGCCGACCCCCCCAACCGGCAAACCGCCTCGATCGCTTCGTCTTCGCGGGCGATCCGCAGTGCCTCCCTGTCAACCCTATTTGCATGGGATGCCGAACCGTCGGTAACGAAAATAAACCGGACATCGGCGCCGGAGCTAAACTTCTTGCTGGCGACCCCTCCACATCCCAGCGTTTCATCGTCGGGATGGGGTGCGATGATGACCGCCGACGCCTGCCAGTCCGCTACCTCGAATGGATGAGACCGGTTACACATCGCTCTATCGAGCATAGCGCCAATCGTATGCCTGACGTCATGCATCGATGCTTCCGATCATCCCTTCTTCGGTGTGGTTCAACCCGACCTGCGCATGGTAGCAAAAACACTGTAGGCGATTGGGGTGAGAAAACAATGAAGGTAGGAATTCTTGCTGGCGGACTGGGAACGCGGCTGGCGGAAGAAACCGAGATTCGGCCGAAACCAATGGTCGAGATCGGATCAAAGCCGATCCTTTGGCATATCATGATGCATTATTATACCTATGGACACCGCGAGTTCGCCGTCGCGTTGGGATACAAGGGCGAATACATCAAACGCTGGTTCAGCGACTATGTCGCATTCGATGGCAGCTTGACTGTCAATGCTGCATCGGGAAGCGTCAAGCGCCACTCGAACTCGCTGCCTGACTGGTCCGTCGATCTTGTGGAGACGGGGCTGAACACGCTGACGGGCGGCCGCATAAAACGCCTGATCGACTGGATGGGCGACGAGACATTCATGCTCACCTGGGGCGATGGGGTTTCGGACGTCAACCTTGATAGGCTGATCGCCTTCCACAAATCGCATGGCAAGCTTGCAACGATGACGGCGGTGCGTCCGCCAGCACGCTACGGGCACATCGAATTCGACGGCCATCGCGTTGTCGACTTCACCGAAAAGCCACAGGCCTCGGAGGGTTGGATCAATGGCGCCTTCTTCGTGCTTGAGCCGGGCATAAAGGACTATATCGACGGCGACGATGTCATGTTCGAACACGCGCCAATGCAGCGGCTCGCAGCCGACGGCGAACTGATGGCATATCGCCACGAATCCTTCTGGCAATGCATGGACACCATCCGCGAAAAGCATCTCCTTCAGAAATTGTGGGACAGCGGGCAAGCGCCCTGGAAAACATGGGAATTGATCGATGAAAGTTCTGGTTACAGGCCACCTCGGCTACATCGGTTCCGTCCTGACTCCGATGCTGCTTGAACGCGGCCATGACGTCACCGGCCTAGACAGCGACATCTTCCGATCATGCACTTTCGTAGGAACGTTGGCCGACGTGCCGACGGTCGAGAAAGACATCCGCGACATCGAAACCGATGACGTCGCCGGCTTCGACGCGATCATCCATCTCGCCGGACTGTCAAACGATCCGCTGGGGGACTACCGACCCCTGCTTACCGAGGAAATCAACTGCGGCGCTTCGGTCAGGCTTGCGCAACTCGCCAAGGCCGCCGGCGTCCAGCGGTTCCTGTATGCCTCCTCCTGCAGCAATTACGGCGCGGCCGGCGACAGCTTTCTAACTGAAGATGCTCCCTTCAACCCGGTCACGCCTTACGGCGCCTCGAAGGCAAATGTCGAGCGAGCGGTCGCCCCGATGGCGGATCGATCGTTCAGCCCGACATTCCTGCGTGCGTCCACCGCCTACGGCCTGTCGCCTCGTATCCGCTTCGATCTCGTGGTCAACAACCTGACCGCCTGGGCCTACACGACCGGCCTGGTCTACCTCAAGAGCGACGGCTCGCCATGGCGTCCGATCGTCCATGTGGAGGACATTGCGCGGGCCTATATCGCCGTGCTCGAAGCCGAGCGAGAGCTGGTCCACAACGAGGCATTCAATGTCGGCTTGACCACGGAAAACTATCAGGTTCGGGATATCGCGGAGTTGGTGCAAACGATCGTTCCCGACAGCCGGGTGAAGTTCGCGCCCGACGCCGGGCCAGACAAACGGTGCTATCGCGTCGACTGCAACTATATTGGTCGCCGCCTGCACGGGTTTAAGCCGCAATGGACAGCGCGGCGCGGTATCGAACAGCTCTACCACACATTTCGTGCCACAGGCCTTGCACTTGGGGATTTCGAGGGCGAGCGATTCAAGCGCATCGCCCATGTGCAGAAGCTGATCCAGGATGGCGAACTGGATACCGATCTGCGCCGCACACCGCAGTTAGCGGTAGCAGTTTGAGCAAACACAGCCGGGAGCCATGGCCATGATGATTGCTGGTGCAGCCTCTGTTACCGAGCAGGTTTGCCGCTCCTGCGGCGGAAGTCACATCGACACTTTCCTGAAGCTCGGCACGACGCCGCTTGCCGATCGGCTTCCATCGAGCATCGACGATGGCGAGGAGGAACCTGTCTTTCCGCTCAGTGTCGCCTTCTGTGGCGATTGCAGCTTGGTGCAGATCACGGAAACAGTGAACCCCAGGATTCTGTTTGCCGACGCCTATCCCTACTACTCCTCGTTCTCGCAAGCGCTGCTGAGGCACTCCCGAGATAATGCGCGTGACTTGGTCGGGCGTCGTAACCTGGACGCCAGCAGCTTTGTGGTCGAGTTGGCGAGTAACGACGGCTATCTCCTGAAGAATTATGTCGAGGCGGGGATACCGGTACTCGGCATCGACCCTGCCGAAGGACCTGCCGCCGCTGCGGAGAAAATAGGCGTGCCGACACACCTGGCTTTTTTCTCCCGCGAACTGGCGGAGAAGCTTCGCCAACAGGGGAAGCGAGCCGACGTCATTCACGCAAACAACGTTCTCGCCCACGTGGCCGACACCAATGGTTTTGTTGCAGGCATTGCGCGGTTGCTAAAGGACGACGGCGTTGCGGTGATCGAGGCGCCATATGTCGAACCAATGATCGATCATTGCGAATTCGACACGATCTACCACGAGCACCTCTGCTATTTTTCCGTGACAGCATTGGACAAGCTGTTTCGACGCCATGGCCTTTATCTCAACGAGATAAAGCACTTGTCGATTCATGGCGGTTCACTTCGCCTCTATGTCGAATTGCGGGAAAATGTCGGAGCGAGCGTCACCGACCAGATCGCGCATGAAAGAGCACGAGGGATCGACGCCATCGATTACTATCTCGATTTTTCCGCGACGGTCGACAGATTGAAAGTCGAGCTCTCCGCGTTGCTGCACCGGCTGAAAGCCAGCGGCGCCTCGATTGCTGCCTATGGAGCAGCGGCCAAAGGCGCGACCTTGATCAATACGGTTGGCATCGGACGCGACCTCATCGACTTCGTCGTAGACCGCAACATTCACAAACAGGGCAAGCACATGCCCGGCAAGAAAATTCCGATCCGCTCCACCGAAGCGCTGCTGGAGGCGCAGCCAGACTATGTTCTGGTGCTGGCCTGGAACTTCCTCGATGAAATCATCGAACAGCAGGCCGAATATCGAGCCAGGGGCGGAAAATTCATCGTTCCCGTGCCGACCCCGCGGATCGTGTGACCGTGCAAGCCCGAAGCGCTGCCCGCGAGACCCGTGAACTGGTGGCGATCCGCCTTCGCGGCGATTGTCCGGTCTGTCGGCGCAACGATCTGCTGCACTCGGTATCGTTCGAAGCCATTCCGTTTTCGTGCAATTCCCTGCACCCCGACGCAGACTCGGCCACTGCTGCGCCGACTGGCCAATTCGTCCTCGCGTTTTGCCGCAGTTGTGAGCATTTCTTCAACGCGGCGTTCGAAGATGGTCGGATCGGCTACACGCAGAATTACGAGAACTCCCTGCATTTCTCGCCGCGCTTCGTCGCCTTTGTCGAGGATTTAGCGGGTCGCCTGTCCACTGCCTACGCACTTGACGGAAAATTGGCCGTCGATATCGGTTGCGGCAAGGGTGATTTCCTCAAACGGCTTTGCTCAACCAGCGGCGCCAGGGGCGTTGGTTTCGACAGGAGCTTCGAAGACAATCGGGGCGACGACATCGTCGGCGTTGAGTTCATCAATGACTGGTTCAGCGATGCCTATCCGGACGTCAAGCCTGACTTCGTTTCCTGCCGTCACGTCCTGGAACACATAGCCAGCCCGATCGCCTTTTTGCAGGGGCTTCGCTCCCATCCCGGCGTTGAGCCAAGCACCGTATTTTACGTCGAGGTGCCTAATGCCCTTTATACATTGCGTGACATGGGAATCTGGGATCTGATTTATGAGCACGTTTCCTATTTCACGCCTCACTCGCTGCGGGTGGCGATGGAGACGGCCGGATTCGAGGTGCTTGACCAGGGCGCGTCGTTCGGTGACCAGTACCTCTTCATTGAAGCAAAGCCTGGCGAACCCCGGGTAGTGACCCCGTTCTCAAAATCTGAAAAGATCGACGAGCTGGTCGACCGGTTCGACCGAATCTACCGCGACAAGGTCGCCTGGTGGCGCGATTACTTGTCAAACAGGGATCCGGAGCAAACCGTCGTCTGGGGTGCGGGATCGAAGGGCATTACATTCGTCAACATCGTTCCCGAAGGGGCGCGGATCGGGGCGCTGGTCGACGTCAACCCGCATAAGCAGGGGCGCTTTGCTCCTGGCACCGGGACACCGGTTGTCGGTCCCGAGAGCCTGCGCGGCAAGCCCCTGCAGTCTATCGTCGTGATGAATCCGCTCTATCGAGACGAAGTTGCCCAAGCCGCACATAAGCTCGGTCTCTCAGCGGAGATCATTGTGGCATGATCGGACGAACCGAGCTGCGCGGCTCAAGGCCTGGCTTTTCGACCCAACGACGCCCGACGCAAGAACTGGGTCCATTTGAGCGGCGTCTTGAACAGCGCTGACTGAAAGAAATCAAGTTTATATTGTCGATGAAATCATATTTCGTCACGATCTCAGGGCAACCCGGCAGAAATAGTCGGCCGTGAACTATCCGCAAACCGTTGATCTGGCATGCTGATTAGGGCGGAGGTCGGCTTTGGAATTGCAGGATT
>NZ_JBVVQO010000035.1:0-72220 GCF_055811215.1 Mesorhizobium sp. WSM4819 | reverse complement strand
GGTCAGCGCCAACGGAAGTCTCCCTCCCCCTTGTGGGGAGGGGTTAGGGGTGGGGGTCCATCGTAGAGCGAAAGCCTTGGCTTTCCACCTGCGATAGCCTTGCCTGTCGTCGGCCTGTGCTCCATGGTCGCGCCAGCCCGCATCACCGGAACTTTGGCGGATGTAGCCCGTTCTATGGCGGGAGGACCGTCGCCATGGAACATATCGCTGCCGTGCTGCTGGTCATCGGCTGTTCGAACACGATGACCGAGTGCCGCGAACTGCCCGTATCGGTGAGCGTTTTCGAAACCGCTCAGGAGTGCACAGCCGCGCGTCCGTTTGCCATGGGCGATGTGCAGGGTCAGGCTCCGCGCATCATTGCCAAATGCCTTTCCGTCGATCCGGCACTTGAGGATGATTACGACCAGATCGTCTGGAACGTGCGCCCGGACGGCACGCTCGACGCTTCCGTGGAGATTTCCGACCTCGAGCTCGCCTCGAGCGGCGCGCGCCCCGAAAAAGATTCTCTTAGCCAACAATGAAATCGAGCAGGGCAAAACGCTTTTTCGCGTGATAAATGACGGGCGGAGCTACAAGTGAGGACAAAGGCGAGGAGTGACCCTATGCGGAAGATGATTATTGCCATGGTTGCCGCAATCGCGGTCAGCGGTTGCAGCACCACCGAGCAGGATGTCGGCGTCGGCGCCGGTGTCGGCGCTCTGGCCGGCGGCCTGATTGACGGCGGCAAGGGTGCGCTGGTGGGCGCAGCCATCGGTGCCGGTACCGGCCTGCTGGTGCGCAACCTGCGCAATGGCTATTGCCAGTACCGCGACAACCGTGGCCGTCTGTTTACGGCGCGCTGCTGATCCGTTTCAAACGCAAGAGGCATTGGAAGCGGAGACCGGACGAGCCGGTCTCTGTTTACTTGGCCGTTTATTTGGGGCGCTGCATTTGGGCGACTTCGAAAACGCTCGGTTTGCGCCAGCCTTTCAGTCCGACAGCGGGATCCTGATTTCCACCCTCAGCCCGCCATCGTGAAAATCGCGATTGATCGTACCGCGCAATTCGCGCGTCACGTTCAAATCGATCAACTTGGTGCCAAAACCGGTCTTGACAGGTGCTTCGAGTTTCTTCTGGCCGGCTTCGCGCCAGTTGAGAACCAGCGTCCGGCCGCTCCTGTGGCCTTCGACCGACCAGTCGACCTTGAGCGACCAGTCGCCGTTCCTGGTAATGGCCGAATTGCCGGTTTCGCCATATTTCAGCGCGTTCGTCGCCAGTTCGTGAAAGGTCAGGCCGAGCGCTTGCGTCGTCGTCTCGTCGAGCAACACCTCTGGCCCCGACAATATCCCGTCGGGAAGCTCCTTGCCGAACACCTGGCCAAGCTCGATGCGCAAGAGATCGCCAAGATCGGCCTTCTGCCAGCGCGAGCGCGTCAGCATGTCCTGGGATGCCGCCATCGCTTGCAGCCGGGCCGAAAAGGAGGACGAGAACTCGTTGACGTCGGTGGCGTGCGACGCCGTCTGGCGCGCGATCGCCAGCACCCGCGTGATCGAGTTCTTGATGCGGTGCTTCATCTCCTGCAGCATCAGGTCTTTTTCGAGCAGGCTTTTTTCCGTCGTCTCATGCAGCAGCGAGACCGCGTCATAGGCCCGCTCCTGATATCGGGCCACCAGCGCGATCGTTCCGGCGAGCAGCAGTCCGAACAGGCCGAGCATCACCGGAATGGCGCGCGAGGAAGGTTGCGAGAAGGCGCTTGTCGGCCTGAACAGGACCGTCCATGGACGTCCGGCGATGGTGAGTTCGCGAGAAACCAGCAACCTGTCGCCGAAGCTCGACGCCGGCGGCGTTTCCGACTGGAACAAAAGATGGTCGGCATCCACCTTGCCGTCATAGATTTCGATGTTGACCGGCAGCAGCGGCGTCCGGCTGAGCGCGGTCTGGAACAGGTCGCGGGCGCGGAACGCCGCATAGAGAAAGCCTGTTGTCGACGATCTCGACGCATCGATGCCGTCCGCCGCGGTTTCGATGTTGAGCCGCACGAAAACCAGGAAGCCGGTGAAGGTCTGCGCAGCACCTGTTTCCTGGCCTAGCTGCACGCGCCCGCTTGCGTGCTGCTGATTGTCGGCCATCGCCCTTTCGATCGCCTCGCGCCGCGCCGGTTCGGTGAACATGTCGTAGCCGATGCCGGATTGATTGGAAGGATCCAGTGGCTCGAACAGCGTGATGGGCGCACGCCATGGCAGCGTTGTCGTGGCCGGATAGATCGCATCGCTGACGCCATAGTCGTGCTGGATGGCACGCTCGACCGCCGCCTCGTCGCCGGCTCTCACCAGCCGGAGAAAGCCGATGCCGCGCAGGCCGGCGAAATTGTCGTTGATACCCAGCGCATCGAAGAACGCCTTGAACTCGCTCCGCGAAATGTCACCATTGCGAGCCTCGAACAGTGCGTGTGTCGATCGCAGCATCGACAGATGCAGGTCGATGCGGCTATCGATCCGGTTGAGGGCGTCGTCCGCCGTCGCCTCGAATTTGATGCGCGCCGCTTCCTGCGTGGCGAAATAGGCGAATCCCGCCATTGTCAGGCTGATCAGCGCGACGGCGATGAAAGCGACGATCGGGAAGAACTTCTTCAAGCTGCGGCTGCGACCCATGGTTCCCCATCTTATGGGCAAGTCCCCGTGGCAACACAATGGCGCGGCCAAACCATCATGACGGCTGGCACACACATGACAGGTATTTGGCGCTTCAGGCGGCGATCTTCAGCGCGCCTGGTCCCGGAATGGCGCCGGGCGGGCACTTGCCCAGAATGATCATGCCGAGCACCTCGTCCTGGGTCACGTCGCCGGTGCGCGCCGTGCCAACGACCCGACCATTCTTCATGACGCAGACGCGGTCGGCAAGCTCGAACACATCGTGGATGTCATGGCTGATCAGGAAGATGCCGATGCCGTCGGCCTTGAGCTGCATGACCAGTTCGCCGACCTGCGCCGTTTCCTGCGGTCCCAGCGCCGCCGTCGGCTCATCCATGATCAGGATGCGGGCGTTGAACAGGATGGCGCGCGCGATCGCCACCGACTGCCGCTGGCCGCCCGAAAGTTTGACCACCGGTTCCTTGAAGCGCTGGAAGCGGGGATTGAGCCTGCCCATCACCTTGCGCGCCTCGGCCTCCATTGCGCCATCGTCGAGCGTGCCCCAGCCGGTCATCAGTTCGCGGCCGAGGAACAGGTTGGCGGCGGCGTCGACATTGTCGGCGAGCGCCAGCGTCTGGTAGATCGTCTCGATGCCGTATTTCTTGGCGTCGCGCGGATTAGCGATCGAAGCCTCCTCGCCATTGACGAAGATCTGGCCCGAATCGCGCTTGTAGGCGCCGGACAGGATCTTGATCAGCGTCGACTTTCCCGCACCGTTGTGGCCGAGCAGCGCCACGACCTCGCCCGGGAAAAGGTCGATCGACGCATCGTCGACGGCGCGAATGCCGCCGAAGGCAATCGAGATGTTGCGCATATCGATCAGTGGCGTGGGAGCAGTCGTGTCAGCCATGATCGTTCCTTTCCATGGTTTTGCCGAGCATGATGCTGGACCGAAACGGATGTCCACTTTTCGCTGACGCGGACCTTCGGCTCGGGATCATGCTCAGACCCGCTTGCGGTAGACTGTGTCGAGCCAGACGGCCACGACCAGCACGGCGCCGACGACGACGCTCTGAAGCGGCGAATCGATGCCGAGCAACACCATGCCGGACTGCAGCGACTGCATCAGAAGCGCGCCTAGCATGGCGCCGAGCACCGTGCCGGAGCCGCCGGCCAGCGACGTGCCGCCGATGACGGCTGCTGCGATGACCAAGAGTTCGTCCAGCGTGCCCAGCGCATTGGTCGCCGCATTGAGGCGGGCCGAAGCAATTGCCGCGCTGATCGCGGCCAGAACGCCCATGATCATGAACACTTTCATGGTCACCCAGCGCGTGTTGATGCCGGCGAGTTCCGCCGCTTCCGGGTTGCCGCCAATGGCAAAGACGTAGCGGCCGAAACGGGTGCGCCGGGTGATGAAGGTCATGACGATGCCGACTGCGACCGCGATCAGCACCGGTATGGCGATGCCATGGGCGATGAACAGCCCGCCTTCGGGGATGGTGATGCCGGTCCGCTGGGCGTATTGGCGAACGATGCCGATCGGCCAGGGATAGGAATTGGCGATCCAGACGGCGCCGAGGATGGCGGCGCAGGCGACAACACCAAGCAGGCTCTCCGCCCAGACCGGGCGCAACGGAAACTTGAAGCGCTTGCGCTGCGACCGGCCGTTGAGCAGCATCAAGGCGACGGCCACACAGGCGAGAATGCCGACGATCCAGCTCGCGGTCGCCCCAATCGAGCCACGCGGCCCGCCACCCATCAGCTGGAACGTGGCATCGAGCGGCGCGACCGTGCGCCCGCTCGTCATCAGCCACGCCATGCCGCGCCAGATCAGCAGGCCGCCCAGCGTCACGATGAAGGCCGGAACCTCGAGATAGGCGATGATGAAGCCCTGAAGCGCGCCGATCATCAGGCCGAGCGCCACGCCGGCAGCCAATGCGATGACCCATATCCAGGGATTTCCAAGCTGGAATCCCATGACGCGGACGAGGAATTCTGCCTGGGCAACGCCCATCACCATGCCGATCACGCCTTCGACGGAGCCGACCGAAAGATCGATGTTGCGCATCACGATGACCAGCACCATGCCGGTCGCCATGATCGCGACCGAGGAAGTCTGCACCGACAGGTTCCAGAGATTGCGCGGCGTGAGGAAAAGCCCACCCGACAGGATGTGGATTCCAACCCAGATGATCATCAGCGCGCCGACCATGCCGAGCATGCGTATGTCGAGCTCGGTTGCCTTGAGGAAGCGGCCGAAGGGGCTGAGCGCGGATTCACGCGCCCGATCGGCAGCCGGCGTGTTGGAAGTCGTGTCGGTCATGATGTCCTCCCACCGTTGCCGTCTGCCGCGGATGCCGGAAGCAGCATAAACGTTACCCGCGAGACGCGGGAAAACAACTCTTTTGAAAAAAACGCCGCGGCGTGAAACCGCGGCGTCTCAGGTTTTTTGGCGAAAGCGGATCAGTTGCAGACCGGTACAGTGCCCGCTGCCACGCCGGCGCAGACCTCTTCCTGCTGGATCCAGCCGGCGTCGATGACGACGTTGAGATTGTCCCTGGTGATGGCAATCGGCGTCAGGAACAGCGACTTGACGACATTGCCGCCGGGCGTGGTGAAGTCCTTGACGCCGGCAATATCTGTCATCGGCTTGCCGTCGGCCAGCTGCGAGGCGATCTCGGCAGCGTTCTTGCCGAGCTCGCGCGCGTCTTTCCACACCGAGACGGTCTGCGTGCCGAGCGCGATGCGGTTCAGCGCGGCATGGTCGCCGTCCTGGCCCGAAACCGGGACGGATCCGGCCAGTCCTTGCGCCGTCAGCGCCGCGACGACGCCACCGGCGGTGCCGTCATTGGCGGCAACCACCGCATCGACCTTGTTGTCGTTGGCGGTCAGGAACTGTTCCATGTTCTTCTGGGCGTTGGCGGGAAGCCAGCCGTCCGTATAAGCCTCGCCGACATTCTTGATCTTGCCGCTGTCGATGGCATCCTTGAGCACCTCCATGGAGCCGGCGAACAGGAAATCGGCATTAGGGTCGGCGCCCGAGCCCTTGATGAAGACGTAATTGCCTTCCGGCGCCACCTTGAACACTTCGCGGGCCTGCATGCGGCCGACTTCCTGGTTGTCGAAGGTCAGATAGAAGACGTCCTTGTTCTCGATCAGCCGGTCATAGCCGACGACCGGAATGCCTTCGTCCAGCGCCTTCTGCACCGCCGGACCGATGGCCGAGGCATCCTGCGCAAGGATGATCAGCGCGTTGGCGCCCTGCGAGATCAGGCTCTCGACGTCGGTCAACTGCTTGCCGGGATTGGACTGCGCGTCAGCGGAGATATATTTGTCGCCGGCGGCATCGATCGCCGCCTTCATGGCGGCTTCGTCGGTCTTCCAACGCTCTTCCTGGAAGTTCGACCACGAAACGCCAATGACCTTGTCCTTGGCCTGCGCGGCCGACGCGAGCGTCAGCGACATGGCGACCCCCGCCAGAATGGCGGCTGCGAATCTCTTCATGATATTCCTCCCTGCGCCGCGTAGGGCGCGACCAACTGGCCCGAAGGCCGGCACAAAGGCTCCTATTTTTTCGAGCCTCGAAAAAATACTGGTCCAACGCCGAAGCACTGTCAACACCAATTCTGATGGATTTTGACGTCCTGTCGGTCTTTTTTTCGAGGCTCGGAATAATAATGACAGCCCCTTCTGCTTCTGCCAGTATTTGTCGGACATTACCGACGGCTTCCGATTCATGAGCGGCCGCGGCGATGAGGAGGAACAAAAAATGTCGGTGGGAATCCGTCATGACGATCTGCGCCGGCGCAACCGGGCGATGGTGATTTCGGCCGTGCGCCGCGCAGGCCAGCCGTCGCGGACCGAGATTGCCGCGACCACCGGCCTTAGCCATTCGACCATATCGGCGATATCTGCCGACCTGATCCAGGAAGGCATCCTGGCCGAGAGCAAGGCGAGCGAGACGGTTTCGCTGAAACGCGGCCGGCCGCAGGTCGGCCTCAGCCTCAATCCGCAAGCCGCTGCGGTGTTGGCCGTCGTGTTGTCGCTGAATTTCCTGTCGGTCGCCGTCATCGATTATGCCGGACAAGTGGTCGCCGAGGAACAGCGCCGGCTGGACACGCTGACCATGTCGCGTGACGCGCTGATCGACGAATGTGTCGCCATCGTCCGGCGCCGGCTCGAAGATCCCGACCTCGATGTCCAAAGCGTCGCCCGCATCGCGCTGGCGATCCAGGGCATCACCGATTCCCACGCGCGCGCCATGTTGTGGTCGCCGATCACGCCGCAGACGAACATCGCCTTCGCCGACATTCTGGAACGCGAGTTCGGCATCCCGGCCATCATGGAGAACGACTGCAACATGATGGCCGTGGCGCTGCGCTGGCGCCATCCGGATCGCTACCGCGACGATTTCATCGCCATCCTGCTCTCGCACGGCATCGGTATGGGGCTGGTGCTGAAGGGCGAGCTGTTCACCGGCACCCACTCCTCAGGCGGCGAATTCGGCCACATGATCCATCGGCCGGGCGGCGCGCTTTGCCGCTGCGGGCGGCGCGGCTGCGTCGAGGCTTATGCCGGCAACTACGCCATCTGGCGCAACGCAAGGCTGTTGAGCGAGAACGCCGAGCCGGTCGCCGATGTCAGCGACGCCGACATGCGGGCCTTGGCGGCCCGGGCGCGCGAGATGGACGGACCGGAGCGCGAAGCCTACCGCAAGGCCGGCGAGGCGCTCGGCTTCGGGCTCGGCAGCCTGTTTGCGCTGATCGATCCTGCGCCGGTGGCCATGGTCGGCGCGAGCGCTGCCGCCTTCGACCTGATCGAGCCGGCCCTGCGCGCGGCCATCGCCCAGACCGCCGGCGGCCAGCATTCGGGTTCGATTTCCTTCGACACCGAGCCGAATGAGTTGCCGCTGATCCGCGAAGGCTGCGCCATGCGGGCGCTGAGCTTCGTCGATCAGGAGATTTTCGCGCCGAGCATCCAGGCACGAGCCGGCTCGGTCGGAAAGAACGTGGCTTGAATCCGAAGGCAGGGATTCCCGGGTCGCGACTTGGGGTGTGTTGAGATTCAGGTCAGGCCGAGTCGAGAATGGTGGGTTCCGAGAACCGGAGCGGAGCGTACTCTGGGGTACGCCGGAAGCGCAGGTATCAGCTAGTCTTCCCTGATCGCATAGCCGGCGCCACGGATGGTGCGGATGACATCGGGCATGCGACCATTGTTGACCGCCTTGCGCAACCGGCCGACATGGACGTCCACGGTGCGCTCGTCGATGTAGATCGTCTCGCCCCAGACATTGTCGAGCAACTGGCTGCGCGAGAAGACCCGACCCGGGTGCCGCATCATGAATTCGAGCAGCCGGAATTCGGTCGGCCCGAGCCGGATCTCGCTCTTCTTGCGATAGACCCGGTGCGATTCACGATCGAGCATGATGTCGCCGACCTTGAGCACGCTGGACAGCACTTCCGGCTTGGCGCGGCGCAGCAGCGCCTTGACCCTGGCCATGAATTCCGGTGTCGAGAACGGCTTGACCAGATAGTCGTCGGCTCCGGTCGAAAGGCCGCGCACCCGGTCGCTCTCCTCGCCGCGCGCGGTCAGCATGATGATCGGCAGCCGCTCGGTTTCGGGGCGCACCCGAAGCCGCCGGCAAAGCTCGATGCCGGAAACCGCCGGCACCATCCAGTCGAGCACCAAAAGATCGGGCACGTTTTCCTGCAGCCGGATTTCGGCCTCGTCGCCGCGCGTCACCACCTCGACCTGATAGCCTTCGGATTCCAGATTATAACGGAGGAGGACGCCCAGCGGCTCTTCATCCTCCACCACCATGATGCGCGGCGCGATCATCGGCCGGTCACTCCTGTCATGTCGCCGGCGCCGACATCGTCGTTTCGTCGAGCTTCGGGCGATCCGCCGGCAATTGCTGCCCGGTCACGACAAAGTAGGCGTTTTCGGCGATGTTGGTGACGTGATCGCCGATACGCTCGAGATTCTTGGCGCAGAACAGAAGGTGCGTGCAGGCGGTGATGTTGCGCGGATCCTCCATCATGTAGGTCAGGAGCTCGCGAAAAACCGCCGTGTATTTCACGTCGATCTTCTGGTCGTCGGCGCGCAGTTCCTTCAACGCGCCGGCATCGCGCGACACATAGTGCTCGACCACGCCGCGCAGCTGCACAAGAACGAGATCCGCCATCGCGTCAATACCGTGCGACAGATTATGCGGCGTCGCGCTCTGCCCGACTGCGCTGACCCGCTTGGCTATGTTCTTGGCCAGGTCGCCGATGCGCTCGAGATCGCCGGCCATGCGGATTGCGCCAACCACGGCGCGCAGATCCTGCGCCATCGGCTGCCGCTTGGCGATCAGCGTGATGGCGCTGTCGTCGAGCTCGCGCTGCCGCGCATCCATGATGGCGTCGTCCGAGACGACGCGCTGCGCCATCGCATTGTCCGACGCAAGCAGCGCGCGGATCGAGGCTGCGACCATTGCGGCGGCAAGCTCGTCCATGTCGCGGATCAGCCTGTCGATGTGCTCCAGTTCCTCGTCGAAAGATGCGACGGTGTGTTCACCCATGGTGCTGTCCTCGTGTTCGAAATTCGCCGGACCGCTCAGCCGAACCGGCCGGTGATATAGTCCTGGGTGCGCTTGTCGTCCGGGTTGGTGAACATCTTGTCGGTCGCGCCCTCCTCGACCAGATAGCCGAGATGGAACATCGCCGTGCGTTGCGACACGCGCGCCGCCTGCTGCATCGAATGGGTGACGATGACGATCGTATAGTTCTGGCGCAGTTCGTCGATCAGTTCCTCGACGCGGGCGGTGGCGATCGGATCGAGCGCCGAACAGGGCTCGTCCATCAGGATCACTTCCGGCGACACGGCGATGGCGCGCGCGATGCACAGGCGCTGCTGCTGTCCGCCGGACAGGCCGGTACCCGACTCGAGCAGGCGATCCTTGACCTCGTTGAACAGGCCGGCCTTCTTCAGGCTCGATTCGACGATGCCGTCCAACTCGGCTTTGGTCCTGGCAAGGCCGTGAATGCGCGGACCGTAGGCGACGTTTTCGTAGATCGACTTCGGAAACGGGTTCGGCTTCTGGAATACCATGCCGACGCGAGCTCGCAACTCGACGACATCGATTTTCGGATCGTAGACGTCCTCGCCGTCCAGCGTGATCTTGCCGCTCACCCGCGCGATATCGATGGTGTCATTCATTCGGTTCAGGCAACGCAGGAACGTCGACTTGCCGCAGCCCGATGGGCCGATCAACGCCGTCACCTGATGCTCGCGGACATCGAGATCGACGTCGAACAGTGCTCGCTTCTCGCCGTAGTGAACGGAGACCTTTTCGCCCTTCATCTTGATCGAAGGGGCGTTGGTTGTGCTGCTCAGTTTCTGCTCGACGCCGGCTTCCGTCATGATGTTCATATCCTCTACTCCTTACCAGCGCCGCTCGAAGCGCCTGCGCAGTATCACCGCGATGGCATTCATGATGACCAAAAACACCAGCAAAATCAAAATCGCCGCCGAAGTCTTCTGCTGGAACCCCGCTTCCGGGAAATCCGCCCACATGAATATCTGCACCGGCAGGATCGTTGCGGGATCGGTGAAGCCGCCGGGAATGTCGACGATGAAGGCGACCATGCCGATCATCAGCAACGGCGCGGTTTCGCCGAGCGCATGCGCCATTCCGAGGATGGTGCCGGTCATGATGCCCGGCATCGCCAACGGCAGGACGTGATGGAATACGGTCTGGACCTTGGACGCTCCGATGCCAAGCGCCGCCTCGCGGATCGACGGCGGCACGGCGCGCAGCGAAGCGCGCGAGGCGATAATGATGATCGGCAGGGTCATCAGCGCCAGCACCATGCCGCCGACCACCGGGGCTGAGCGCGGCATGCCGAAGAAATTCAGGAATACGGCAAGTCCAAGCAGGCCGAAGACGATCGAAGGCACCGCCGCCAGATTGTTGATATTCACTTCGATCATCGTCGTCAGCCGGTTCTTGGGCGCAAATTCCTCAAGATAGATCGCCGCTGAAACGCCGATCGGGAAGGCGATGGCGAGGGTTACGATCATGGTCAGGAACGATCCGACGACCGCGCCCCAGACACCGGCCAATTCCGGCTCGCGGCTTGCGCCGGTGAAGAAGAAGATCGAGTTGAACCGGCTTTCGATCAGGCCGGCGCTCTTCAGCGTGTCGAGCCAGACGATCACCTTGTCCGAAATCTTTCGCGATGCTTCCGGCGTCTCGATGACGCGCAGGAATGCCTGGCCGCTCGCGGCGGGCGCCGTGCTGTCCAGCGCCTCGATCACCGTGCCTTTTGCGATCACCGTGCCGTTGGCCGCAGGCGACAGCGAGGTCAGCTTGACCGTGCCGCCATTGAACGCGACCAGCAGCGACGACGCGCCGCTCGTCAGCGTAAACATGCCGTTTTCGCCCTCGGTCGCACCATGGCCGCGCGCCAGCGCCAGCATGGCATCGTCGCCGAAGGTCAGATCGATGTCGCCGCTGGTTCCCGAAGGCGTGACGCTTGTCGAAATCGCTTCGTCCGAACCGACGTCGGCAAGCAAACCCTTGAGATAGAGGTCGGCAAAATCGTCAAGTGGAACCGCATAGTCCACCGTTCCTCCGAGCATCCCCGGATCAGCCGCAATATCCTTGCGCAGGAACACGCCTGTGCCGGTGGAAATCAGCCCGCGCAGCAGGCGCTTGTCCTGGCGGCTCTTCACATCCGGAAATTTTGCCGTAAGCGCTTCCTGAGCGATGGCGTCGTAGTTCACTTCATCGAGTTTCGCCGGGTCGACCTTGGCCGCTGAAAGATCGATCGGCAGCGTCACATAGTTCTGCCGCAGCGCCGGAATCGCCTGCGTGACGATCGTCGACAGGAGCAGCACAAGGAACAAGCCGGCCAACGCGACAGCTGCAGCGCCAAGCCATTTGAACCATTTTTCCGTGCGGTAGCGGCCCTTCAGCCGCGCCTTCGCGGCATCGTCGGTATGAACGCTGACCGGCCGTCCGACGGCGCCGAATGACGAGATCGCATCAGTCATATTGCTCTCGGTATATCTGGACGACGCGCAAAGCGACGATGTTGAGGGTAAGCGTGATGCAGAACAGCACCAGGCCGAGTGCGAAAGCTGCAAGCGTCTTGGCGCTGTCGAACTCCTGGTCGCCCACCAGCAGCGTCACGATCTGCACGGTCACGGTGGTGACCGCTTCGAGCGGGTTTGCCGTGAGGTTTGCCGCCAGCCCCGCCGCCATGACCACGATCATCGTTTCGCCGATTGCGCGGCTGACGGCAAGCAGCATCGCCGAAACGATGCCCGGAAGGGCAGCGGGAAGGACCACCTTGCGGATGGTTTCCGACTTGGTCGCGCCGAGGCCGGCAGAACCGTCTCTCAGGGATTGCGGAACGGCGTTGATCACATCGTCGGAAAGCGAGGAAACGAAGGGAATGATCATGATACCCATGACCACGCCTGCGGCGAGCGCGGATTCAGATGCGACGTTGAGGCCCAGGCTTTCGCCGATACCGCGGAAGTAGGGCGCAACCGTCAGCGCGGCGAAGAAGCCGTAGACGACGGTCGGAATGCCGGCGAGGATTTCCAGAACCGGCTTTGCGACCGCGCGGACGCTTTTGGAGGCGTAATCCGAAAGGTAGATCGCAGCCATCAGCCCGATAGGCGCAGCCACCAGCATGGCGATGAAGGTGATGAGCAACGTGCCGGCAAAGAGCGGCACCATGCCAAAAATGTCCTCGTTGACCGCCCCGGCCTCGGCTCCCGCGCCGGTGAAGGCGCTCTGCGGCGACCAATGCGTGCCGAACAGGAACTTGTAGAACGGCACCTGTTGGAAGAACCGCAGCGACTCGAAGATAAGCGACAGGACGATGCCGATCGTCGTCAGGATCGCGACCACCGAACAGGCGATCAAGAATGCGCGAAGAACGCGCTCGACCACGTGGCGCGCCCGGTAGGCCTGTGCGATGCGTGAATAGGCCCAGTAAAATCCGGACGCGGAAAGCACGAGTGCGACGGTCCAGATGATCCAGGTGCTGGTCGCATGGACCGATTTGTAGAGGGCGGCGGCCGCCTCTTTCGTGGGGTCGGCGAAGCCGACAAGCCCGCCAAAGGCCATCGCGCGAGCGTCTCGGATGAAAGCTTCGACCTGCGGGACGCCCATTCCCGACAACTCGGAGGCGAAGCGGTCGGCAATGATCGACGATTCAATTCCCGGCGTCACCAGCGACCACAACACGATCGCAAGCAGCGCGGGACCGGCAGCAAAAAGCGCCAGAAACATGCCATGCTGGCCAGGCAGCGAATGCAGTCGCGCGACGTCGCCATTGACGCTGGCAATAGCGCGGGTCCGGCCGAGCCAATAGGCAGCAGCGGCCAGAACCACCAGAAGAACAACGAGATAACCGACCATGATTCGGGACGTCCCCTCGACCGCCGGTCATTCACCGGCTCAAAGCACGGGACCTAAGATCCCGCGCTTTGTGCTTTAGGATATGAGGGGTCAGAGCGGTAGGCTCGGACCCCGAAACATCAGGAGCCCATGCCCTTCAGGGCCTTGGCGTTGTCGGCCGACTTGGCGCGCTCGGCGTCCGGCAGCGGGATCAGGCCCTTGTCGGCCAGATAACCATCAGGACCCCATGCAGCATCCGAGGTGTACTCGGCGATGAACTCCTGCATGCCGGGGATGACACCGACATGCTCTTTTTTGGCATAGACAAAGAGCGAGCGGGAAACGCCGTAATCGCCGGATGCGATGTTCTCGAAAGTCGGCTCGACGCCGTCGACCTTGTGGCCCTGCAGCTTGTCGGCGTTCTGGTCAAGGAACGAGAAGCCAAAGACGCCAAAGGCATTGGGGTTGGCTTCCAGCTTCTGGACGATCAGATTGTCGTTTTCGCCGGCTTCGACAAAAGCGCCGTCTTCGCGGATCTCGCCGCAGCCCTTTTCATTAGCCGCCTTCACTTCTTCCTGGCAGGCCGCATCCATGACGAGTTCGACGAACGCATCGCGCGTGCCGGATGTCGGCGGCGGGCCAAGCACCTCGATCTTTGTCGCGGGAAGCGATGCATCGACATCCGACCAGTTCTTGTAGGGGTTGGGGACGACCTTGCCGTCAACAGCGACGTTCTTGGCGAGCGCCTTGAAAACCTGTTCCTTGGTCAGATCGACGACAGTCCCTGCCTTCGAGTTGGCCAGTACGATGCCGTCGAAGCCGACCTTGATTTCGACCGGCGTCACGCCGTTTGCCTTGCAGGTTTTAAGCTCGCTGTCCTTGATGGCGCGCGAGGCATTGGTGAAGTCGGCGGTATTTTCGCCGACGCCCTGGCAAAACAGCTTCATGCCGCCGCCGGTGCCAGTCGACTCGACGACCGGGGTCTTGATCTTTCCGCTCTGGCCGAGCTTTTCAGCGACAGCCGTCGTGAAGGGGAACACTGTGGACGAACCAACGATTTGAATCTGGTCGCGCGCGGCGGCATAACCAGCCGACGCGGCGAGCGCAAGCGCCGCGGCCGACGCCGTAAGGAGGAATTTCTTCATGTGGCCTGCTCCTGTTCGGAAAAATGGTCTCTCGGCGCCATTCCTTCGGCGCCCGCTGAGGCCATAGCCCCCGATTATTACAGTCACATGACAGTTTGATGTCAGCCCGGTAACCGCCGCACAGCCCTGTCAAAAGGAAGGGCCGCGGGTCTCGCCGGTACAGCCGTGGTTTGCCGCTGGAATCAGCAGCTTGCGCGAATTGCGGCCGGCATTTGCCTGGACGGGCGAACAATTGGCGCCGAAAAAGAAAATCCGGGCGGGAGCGCGTTGCATGCGGCCAAGGAGGTCATGGCCGTGCCATCGCCGAAGCAGGTCCGTTGGGGTAAATCTGACCCTGCTTCTTGCCGGCGGTCGCTGCTCCCGCCCGTAACTGGAGGAGCGGAACTCGAATGCGCTTATTGTTCCAACCGGACGCATGCTTTGGTATGGTGCGATCGCACCATAGTCTTGTCGCAACGCGTCGCCGAATCGGCTGGACCCGACAGGCTGACGTGGCTATGCCGCGCGTGGATTTCCCCGTCCGCGGACCTTTTCGAGCAAGACGCCGCCTGGGGCTAATGGGCTTAGGGCTGATGGGCTTGGGCAGGCAATCGTCCATGCCCGCCCCCAATCGCGCCAAAGTCGCGCCAGGGACGCTGCGGCACTTTGATTTTTGCGCATGATCCCCAGCGAAATCGATTCCGATTCTCCGGGTCATGCGCTAGCCTTGCCCGCAGTGTATTCCGACGGTTGTCGGTAGAACCGAAGCCGCGTTATAAATCCCGCAAGGGTGTTGCCGATGTTGCGACGGATCCTGCCTTTTTTCGTGTGCCCGATGCTGCTGCTAGGGGGCGGCTGCTCGCGCAGCTACGACGGCACCGTCGTCATTCCAAGGCCGCTCGATGTCCGGCGGTTCTGGGACCGGCCGCAGCAGCAGGCGCAAGCCGAACAGCCGCAGTTGCTGCAGACCGATGTCTTTCCTGCGGCGCCCGAAACGCCGGAAACAGCGGCGGCCCGCAAAATCGGCACCTCCGCGGCGCCGAGGAGGAAAATCGCCAGGATTGCCAAACAGCCGCCGATGCCGTCATCCGAGCCGGCGAAACCGCTCACCTGCAGGAACGTCAGCCAACCCGGAAAACGGGTCCGCATGGTCTGCGAATAGCCAGCCGGCATTCAAGCGCTGGCAGCTAAAAGGTGCGCGCCCCGAAAAAATGTTGCTGCGCAGCTGCCGCAGCGGTTCGGTCCGCGCAGGCCGAGAGCATGAGCCGACTGGTGGGTTTCGGGCTGCCTGATCGGCGTTGCCGGCAGCCGCGTTGAACCTTATCCGGCCTTCGACGTTAAACAGCCATTGCAACGCCGCGCGTCGCTTTGGACGCACAAACCATGCTGTGGCGTTCGCATGGTCCTTTCCGAACCGAAGGGCAGCGGAGCAGAGATCGATCCCGATCCCTTGGCGCTGGATGGTCAAAGGAGACCGAACACATGTCGATTCACTTCAATGTCTCGGAACTCACCAAAAATCTGTTTCAATCGCCCAGAAACCTGTTTCACCCACTGACACTGGACCATGAGCGCGCGCCGAGACCCCTCAGCTGAGCAAAGACTTTTGCTGGAATGCTATTTGGCCGGTCAGATTCCGGAATCGGCCTGGAGCGACTACGTCTTCGAGACGCCGGAATTGGCACGCCATGTGGATGCGAGACGCGGGCAACACTGATATCTGGTGAACCGGTCCGATCGCTCGAGGTGACGCCACCGAACAACGCTTGGCTGAATCGGCGGCCCGATCAGCGTGCCGTTGCGCTTGAAGCCGCGGCTTCCCGGGAACAATAGCCCTCGAGACAAAAAGGCCGGCACATGGCCGACCTTTCCTTCCACCTCGACCGCGCCAGTACATCCGTGGTCACGGGTTGGAGGTGAATTGCCGACCAGTAGATAGGGATTTGGTTAACGAATCCTTAACCGACGAGAACCGCTCGTCGACGCGTCGTGGCCACTCTGATTGCGTCTTCGTGATCAGTGCAGAAAGTCGTCTTTAATTACGGCACATATTATTAATCGTCATACACCAACGTGTTAGCGTATGAGGCATATCGAAGATGCATGTCGCGCAAAAGCATGCCCTCGGGCCTGACCCGAGGCTGCGCAGCGTTTTTGCGATTACGACATGCATAAAAACAAGAACTTAAAGCGCGTCGCATTGGATCCGTTCAGCCGCAGCGCGCTTTAGCCTATTCTGGAAGTCGACTTATGGCCGTGCTTGGCGCTCTCCCTCCTGGCGTTCGCTGTCGACCAATTCGCGAAGCAGATTGGCAAGGAGTGGTCGACTGCCTGTGCCGGGGGTTTCCGAAGCGTGACCAAAGTTACTGGATACAGGCGCTGACCCGTTTGGCGCAGCGGCCTCCCGTCGCCGAGTTCCCACAATACGGCTTGGCCTTGGAGAAGGCCGATCGGATCGTCGGCGTTGTGCTGACCCTGTATACCCGTTATCCCGGGCAGGAAGGCGACGAAGTCCGCTGCAACCTTTCAAGCTGGTCCGTCGACGCAGAATTCCGTCCCTATGGCGCCAAATTGGTCACGACGATTCTCAAGCGAAGGGACGTGACCTACACCAATATTTCGCCGGCGCCCGCAACGTTGAAAGCCAACTGGGCGCTCGGTTTTCGGCCCTTCACCACAGGACAATTTGCCTTCTTGCCGGCTTTTAGTTCGTCGCAGCGGTCATGTCGCGTCCTTGAAGCTCGTCCCGATCTTGCGGAAATGGCGATGCTGTCCGACAGCGAGAGGTACATACTCTCGGAACACTCAGCACTTGGCTGCCGGTCATTGATTTGCATTTGCGACGGAGCAGCGTTTCCTTTCGTATTGATGCCGCGCCGGATATTGCGCGGTCTTATCCCATCCTATCAGATCGTCTATTGCCGCTCTCTCGCGGATTTGAGCCGGTTCGCCGGTGCCATCGGGCGCTTTCTCTTGCGAAGCGGCATCCTGCTTTGCGTCGTCGACGCCAGGGAGCCGATTGGAGGTCTGTTCGGGTGGTACCGCGCCAACAGCGGGCTGAAATATTTTAGGGGTCCCAGACCACCCTCGCTTGGAGATCTGTCGTTCACCGAGCTTGTGATGTTCGGTCCCTGAACGACAAGCGCGGCATCAGTCATGCCGCACCGCTTCGCAGCTGAAATGCCAAAAGCGAACCCCCGCCTCTCGGGGCAAGGGTTCCTTTTTGAAAACGACGATCTGTTACTGAACAGGGGCTGTCTGAGCTGGCGGGGTTGCGGGTGCCGGCGTCATCGTGTCGGCTGGAGGCGGCGGCAATTGGCCAGCGGTTGTCGCCTGCGTTCCTCCCGATTGAGTTTGGTCACACGCCGCCAGGGCAGCAAGCGCCAGGCCGAACGCGGCGAATAAGGGTAGTTTGCGGGTCATATACAGTCCCTTCTATGGACGCCACCCGCGCTGGCCCCATCATCGGGATCGATGCCCGCAGGTCAACCGTCGCTCCTTCGTCGACGCTTCAAACATTCTTACGTCCGGTAAAAGGCGGCGGGCCCTCGGGCTCGGTTTAGATCGGCCTGGGCAAGCAAAACCGTGAGAGCGAAAGCCTCACGCGCCTGCCTGCGACTTCACATAGGCGATATAGCCGCGCACGTCGGCGGCCGGCTCGGCATAGGCCTTGCCGAGCTTCTTTTCGATCGCCGCCATATACTCCTTCGCCCATTGCGGCAGCGCGTAGTCGATGGCGGCCAGGAATTCGAGCGTCGCCGCCAGGCGGATGTCGGCGATCGACGGGTACTTGCCGCCGATGAACGGCTTGCCGTTCCTGAAGAAGCTGTGAAAGACCTCCAGCGGCTCGGCTATCGCAGCTATAGCGGCCTTCTGGGCTTCCGCCTTCTTGTCGGGATGAGCGTCGCTGTGGCCGACCTCGCCGGCATATTGCGGGAAATTCAGCGCAGGATAGGTGGCGCGCGCCACATAGGGGTAGAGCGTGCCGATCAGATAGAACATGGCGCTGTCGATCATCGCCCGCTTGGCCGGCGCCTTGGGATATAATTTCTCCAGCCCGTGCTTGTTGGCGAGATACTGCATGATGGCGCAGCTTTCCCACAACACGCCCCTGGGCAGGCCCTTGTCCTCGATCATCGGCGTCAGATGGGCCGGGTTTCGCGCCATATACTCGGGCGAGCGCGTGTGGCCCCATACGTCGGTCTCGGAATGGTCGAGCCCGGCCGCGCGCGCAAACACCCGTACGCTCATATTGTTGACGCTCGGCTTCAGCATGCTGAGCATCAGTGCAGACTTCTTTCCTGATTTCGCCTTGGTCTTCCGCGCCGATCCCGCGGACGCCTTGTCTGCAGCTTTTGCGGCGGCTTTCGCTGCCGGCTCGGCGGAAGCTTTCGATGCCTTGGCTGCAGGCTTTGTCGCGGCCTTGGCAGCTGGTTTCGTAGCGGCCTTGGCGGCCGGCTTCTTTGCACTCTTCGTTGTCATCTTTGCCATTGTGTCCTCCCTTTGTTTGGCCTGTTGTCAGAATGGATTTTTCGGCGCGCGGTCTTCTGACAAGGTCGCACGGGAGCGCTCGACCAGCGCCTGAATCGCGTCGGCAAGATGCACTTCGGCGATTGCGTAGTCGCCGCGCGCGACGCGAAGCTTGTGCGCCTGCATCAGCACGTCGGCATGGGTAAATCCCGCCGGCGGCTCGAAACGGTAGGAAGCGAGCTCGATCAGCAGGCCGAGCGGATCCTCGAAGTAGATCGAATCCATAAAACCGCGATCCTTGACGCCGCTGTGCTTGATGGCGCGCTCGTCGAGCCGGGCGACCGCCTGCAGGAAGGTGACCCGCGACACCGCAAACGCGATGTGATGGACGCAGCCCGGATCGGTCGGTGTACGCCGTTTGACCGGCGTGCGGCTCTCGTCGGTGAAGATGGTGATCAGCCGGCCGTCGCCCGGATCGAAATAGAGGTGGCTTTCGCTGGCCTTGTCGAGATTGGGCTGCTCGAAGATGAAAGGCATGCCAAGCACGCCTTCCCAGAAGTCGATGGAGGTCTGACGCCCGGCACCGACCAGCGTGATATGATGGACACCCTGCGATTGCAATTTCTGCATTGGCCCTCTCCCTGGCAGCCGGATGTCGTCGTCGTGTTCACCTCGTCCCGGTGCCGCTCGCGGTTGTGCTGCCTTGTGCCTGTCACGAGGATTATCAGGAGATGCTAAATCAACCGGCGACGATGCGCCAGAAGCCAGGCCATAGGGACACTTGCATTGGAAGGCCTGGGTAGCGCAAACGGTAGCTAAGCGCTGCGAGCCTTTCGGCCGCCCTCAAGCTCGATGATTCT
This sequence comes from Mesorhizobium sp. WSM4819, assembly GCF_055811215.1. Lineage (NCBI taxonomy): Bacteria > Pseudomonadati > Pseudomonadota > Alphaproteobacteria > Hyphomicrobiales > Phyllobacteriaceae > Mesorhizobium > Mesorhizobium sp. WSM4819. The sequence continues at coordinate 52,758 of NZ_JBVVQO010000035.1, read as the reverse complement.
TTGAGCCGCCTTCGCGATAAAGCCGGACCGGGTATAACCGTGCGCCTCAGCAAAGGCGTCAATTTGGCTTAGAACATCTTCAGCGAGCGTGATGTTCACGCGGACAGCTTTCTTGGCCTCGGTCTTCACCGCAACCAAGATTGCGACGCCGTCTCGATTATCGGCGTCGGCCATGACGCCTTCCAAGCTGGAGGGTTCTGGAATGGCTTCGCCATCTTCGACAAGCCCTTCGATGTGAAAGGCAAGGGCCTGCTCAGCCATAGCACGAGCGTCGTCCAGATCGGTGCCGGCGGTGACAACGCCGGGAAAATCGGGAAAGGACACACCGAAGTCGCTGTCGGTATCCTTATGGATCAATCCGATATACTGCTTCATTGTATCTACCTCAGCTTCAGACCGGATTGACGTTCAATGCTCCGCAAGGTTCCCAAAGGAATATCCCTTTTGGGGTGCGGAACCGTGACTCTGCCGGCTTTCTTCTTGTGTTTGAATTGTGCATGGCTGCCCCTTCGAGCAACTTCATACCAACCATCAGCCTCCAGGGCTTTGATCACGTCTGCACTTTTCATGTGTATAAATACACACTAGCTGCAAAAGATGCAACAAAAAAGTGAAAGTCAGTCTTTCAAATAGCCGTGTCCGGTCAAAGTCTCGGATTCTTCCGAGTAGGGTTCCAGGCATTTATCGCCCGCGCGGGGCCTATGCCCACGGTTGCGTCCAGCGCCTCCAGACCTTAAGGTCCGCCATCATTCGCGGCCGTACATGGTCGTTTATCGACCAATGTTCGATGTAAAAGACCGCAAGAGCGCTAAGTCGATGAAATCCTTGGTACGCCCAAGGGGAATCGAACCCCTGTTCCCGCCGTGAGAGGGCGGTGTCCTGACCGCTAGACGATGGGCGCGTTCAAGAACCGGCGATATAGGCTGACGGCCGGGAAAAAGCAACTGGGCTTCTGGTAGTCAATGGTACCGGGAAAATATCCGTTGCAGGCCTATCGTTTTGGCTGGATCAGGTCCCAGAGATTTCCATGGAGATCGGCGAAAACCGCCACCGTGCCATAGGCCTCGCGGCGGGGCGCCTCGCGGAATTCAACGCCCTTTTTGAGCATTGCCGCATGGTCGCGGACAAAATCGTCGGTTTCGAGAAACAAAAAGACGCGTCCGCCGGTCTGGTTGCCGATGCTATCCCTTTGCGCATCATCCGACGCTTCGGCCAGCAGCAGCTGCGCGCCTTGTCCGTTCGCCGGCGCCACCGTGACCCAGCGCTTGCCGTCGCCGAGATCGACGTCCTCTGTGAGCAAAAAGCCCAGCTTGTCGACATACCAGGCGATCGCCTCGTCGTAATTGGCGACGACAAGCGCAACGCTGGCGACGCGGCGATTTTCAGCGAAACCAGTCATTTATTGCGGATCGAAAAGCGGCCGATGATGCGGCGCTCAGTGATGTCGTAGACAAAAATGGCGCGGCTGCCGTCGGCGAGCTCCGCATCGATGGAGACGCGGTTGCCGGAAAGCGACTGGCTGATGACCCTGGCGCCGACCGGCATCACGATGTCGCCGGTCAGCGGCTCGCCTGATGGCACCTGGATGTCGCCGGCAAGGGATGGGGCTGCCGGTGGCGCGGTGCGCGTTTTGTAGACAAGGGCTGCAATCACCACCATAAGGGCGAGGAACAGCAGGCCGAGATTGATGGCGACGAAGCGGACGAGCTTCTTGCGCACCTTTTCGACTTCGGGGTCGAGCGGCTTTTCCTCGTCTTCATCGGCAGCAGCCATGGCAAACATTCCGGAACGATTTTCGATGAGCGCTCATAACGAAGAGACCCCGATATTGATAGAGGATGGATTGACGGGCGGATCGCCAAACGGGAGATCGCCAGACGGATCGGCCGTGCTGGAAGCAGGCCCCGATGCGGCCGGCCAGCGGCTCGACCAATGGCTGGCGGGCAAGCTCGGCCCGGACATGTCGCGCAGCCGGGTGCAGATGCTGATCCGGCAGGGCGCCGTCAAGGTCGGCGGCCAGCCGGTCAACGAGACCAAACGCAAGATGGCAGCCGGTGAACGCGTATCGGTCGACATGCCGGAGCCGGAGCCGGCGGAGCCGCAAGGCGAGAACATCCCGCTCGACGTCCTCTATGAAGACAATGAATTGATCGTCATCGACAAGCCGCCGGGGCTGGTCGTCCATCCCGGCGCCGGCAACTGGACCGGCACGCTGGTCAATGCGCTGATCCACCATTGCGGCGACAGTCTTTCCGGCATCGGCGGTGTGCGGCGGCCGGGCATCGTCCACCGCCTGGACAAGGAAACCAGCGGCGTCATGGTCGTGGCCAAGACCGACCGCGCCCACAAATCATTGTCGGAGGCCTTTGCCGACCATGGCCTGACCGGCGATCTCAAACGCGCCTATCTGGCGCTGGTCTGGGGCATTCCGATGAGACCGACAGGCACGGTCGACGAGCCACTCGGTCGCGCCGCCGACCGCGTGCGCCGTGCCGTGGTGCCACAGGGCCGCGACGATGCCCGCCACGCCGTCACCCATTTCACGGTGGTCGAGCGCTTTGGCGAGCAGCAAAAGGAGTTTGCCACGGCGAGCCTGGTCGAATGCCGGCTCGAGACCGGCCGCACCCATCAGATCCGCGTCCACATGGCTCATATCGGCCATCCGGTCGTCGGCGATCCCGATTACGGCCAGGCCTTTCGCACCAAGGCGAACCGGCTGCCCGAGCCGCTGAAAGGCCAGGTGAAGGCCTTTCCGCGACAGGCATTACATGCCCGCCTGCTTGAATTTCGGCATCCGACTACCCATTTACCGATGAGGTTCGAGGCGCCGCTACCGAGCGACATGGAGGAACTCGTGGACGGCTTCCGCAGACTCTGAACCGGCTTCATCCATTCAAAACCAGATCGGCAAAAACCTGACCCGCGTTGTTCACTTTGGCGTGACACACTGTTTCGTGTTGAACCAAATGCTGTCCTTTCTGGTTTTGTTCCTGTATACATCCGCTGTCGCGAACGAGCCTTTTGGCGTTCGTGATTTATGCCCGCCGCGTTAGGGGGCACCACTCCAAGAGAGAGGGGCGCTATCATGGCCCAGTCACTACCCAGTATCGTTTCCGGTGAAGGCGGCCTCAGCCGCTACCTGGAAGAAATCCGTCGCTTTCCGATGCTTCAGCCGCAGGAAGAGTACATGCTCGCCAAGCGTTACGCTGAGCACGAGGACACCACGGCTGCGCACAAGCTCGTCACCAGCCACCTTCGGCTCGTCGCCAAGATCGCCATGGGCTATCGCGGCTACGGCCTGCCGATCGGCGAAGTGATCTCGGAAGGCAATGTCGGCCTGATGCAGGCCGTCAAGAAATTCGAACCGGAGCGCGGCTTCCGGCTCGCCACCTACGCCATGTGGTGGATCAAGGCCTCGATCCAGGAATACATCCTGCGCTCGTGGAGCCTGGTCAAGATGGGCACCACCGCCAACCAGAAGCGGCTGTTCTTCAACCTGCGCAAGGTGAAGGGCAAGATCCAGGCGCTCGACGACGGCGACTTGAAGCCCGAGCAGATCGCCGAGATCGCCACCCGCCTCAACGTGTCGGAAGCGGAAGTGGTGTCGATGAACCGCCGCCTGTCGGGCGACGCCTCGCTCAACGCGCCGATCCGGGCGAGCGAAGGCGAGTCCGGTGAGTGGCAGGACTGGCTGGTAGATGACCACGAAAGCCAGGAAGAGGCGCTGATCGAGCAGGACGAACTGGAGAACCGGCGCGGCATGCTGTCCGGCGCTCTTGCCGTGCTCAACGAGCGCGAGCGGCGCATCTTCGAGGCGCGCCGCCTGGCCGAGGAGCCGCTGACGCTGGAAGAGCTGTCGGCCGAGTTCGACATCAGCCGCGAGCGCGTGCGCCAGATCGAGGTGCGCGCCTTCGATATGGTGCTGGACGCGGTAATGGCCGAAGCAAAGCGCCTTATGCCGGCGGTGGGCACCTTCGCGGCGCTGCGGGCGGTTAAAAACCTCCGGCGTAAAAAAATCGCGGCGGCGCCTGTTAACGGGCGCCGCCTTTTTTATGGTCCACCGACTGCCGGGGGACTGTCCTTTGGTGTCATATTCAAGCTGGGGTTGCCGGTTCCGCGGCCTTCGCGAACGCCCGATCCGTCGATCAGCCTGGCTGGCTCATAGCGGCATTATAGCAATTTTCCCCAAGCCCTGGAAACCGCAACGCTGCAAATTATGGCGGCAATGTTCCGGCGCCGACACGGGCTTCCGTCGTGAAATTTCACAAGGTGGCGCTTGCGGCAAGCGGGCGCGACAATGGGCCTCCAGGGTTGCGCTGGGCAGTTGAGCTCGCCTGTTTGGAAATCAAAGGCAGTATGACGATGACGATTTCTCCGTTTCTCACCGCTCTCGGATCCGAAGGTCCTCCAGCCGGCCGAGCGAAAGACATGAACCTGTATGGATGGCTAATTGGAAGCTGGGAAATGGACACGGTCCACTACCGCGATGATGGCACAATCCAGAAATGGGATGGAGAATGCCATTTTGGCTGGGTGCTCGAAGGCCGCGCGATTCAGGACGTCTGGATCAGGCCCAAGCGCCCTGCGCCGTCCACGATGTATGGCACGACTTTGCGCATCTTCGATCCTGGGATCGATGGCTGGCACATCATATGGAACGACCCGCTCAACCGAGATCACTCACTCCAGATCGGGCGGGCCGAGGGTAAGGACATTGTCCAACTCGGCACTGATTCGCGCGGTCTGAAAACTCGATGGCGTTTCACCGAGATCACCGCCAGCAGCTTCCATTGGATCGGCGAGGAAAGATCTTCCGAGAGCGACCCTTGGCAAATCACGTATGAACATTTAGTCCGCCGAACAAAACCCTGAAGCTAGACTGGCTGGCCTCTGCGCTGCCCCTCATCCGGCAGGGCGATGAGGGGCGGCGCCGAGTTTGCAAAAGTTGGACCCGCGCCCCTCAAAGGCAATCCAACGGAAATTTCAAATAGCGGCGGCCGTTGGATTCCGGTTCCGGCAGGCGCCCGCCATTCATGTTGACCTGCAGCGCGTGCAGGATCAGCCTCGGCATCGGCATCGTCCTGTCGCGCGCCTCGCGCAACGCTACGAAATCGGCCTCCGTCCTGCAGGCGGCAACATGGGTGTTCTTGGATTTTTGTTCCGCGACCGTGCTCTCCCACAAGGGCTCGCGCCCCTCCGCCTGGTAGTCATGACCGACGAACAGACGTGTCTCGTCCGGCAGCGCGAGGATATTTTGGATCGAGCGCCAGAGTTGCGCGGCACTGCCGCCGGGAAAGTCCGCTCTCGCCGTGCCGCTGTCCGGCATGAACAGCGTATCGTGGATGAAAGCGGCGTCGCCGATCACATAGGTGATCGAGGCCAGCGTGTGGCCCGGCGAAAAAAGCACCTTTGCCGGAACGCCGCCGACCGAAAAGGTCTCGCCGTCGGCAAACAGCCTGTTCCACTGGGATCCGTCGGCAGGAAACCCCGGCCAGTTGTAGATTGCCTTCCACAGTTTCTGGACGTCGACGACCTTCTCGCCGATCGCCGTCGGCGCTCCTGTCTTCGTGCTGAGATAGGGTGCCGCCGAGAAATGGTCGGCATGCGGGTGGGTGTCGAGGATCCATTCAACAACCAGCCGTTGATCTTTAATGAAGTCGAGCAGGGCGTCGGCATTTTTCGTGGCAGTGGCGCCGGACTTCTCGTCGAAATCCAGGACCGGATCAATGATTGCGCATCGTCGCGTCTGCGGGTCGGCAACGACATACTGGATGGACCCGCTCGGCTTGTCGTAAAAGCCTGCCACCTGCAGCTTGGCCGATGATGCGTCCAATCCCGGCTCCCTCAACTCCCACCCGGCAGGAATGGTTTTCCCTGCCGGGGTAAAAGAAGAGCATGGTCATTCGCCAGCGCCACGCCGTCAAGCGCCGCATGCTTCGCCGAGGCAAAATAGCCGAAAATCCTTCCGTGCCGCTCGCTCAGGCGGAGGGCTGCTTGGTCTTCCGCAGATACGGCAGGATCGTCTCGAAGGCGCCGAAACGCCTGACCGCATCCTCGTTCGAAACAGCGGCGGTGATGATGACGTCCTCGCCCTGCTTCCAGTTCGCCGGCGTCGCCACCTGGTGCTTGGCGGTCAACTGTATGGAATCGATCGCACGCAGGATCTCATCGAAGTTACGGCCGGTCGTCATCGGATAGGTGAGAACCAGCTTGATCTTCTTGTCGGGGCCGATGACATAAACTGAACGCACCGTAGCGTTGTCGGCGGGCGTGCGACCTTCCGAGGTTTCGCCGGCGCCCGCCGGCAGCATCTCGTAAAGCTTGGCGACCTTGAGGTCCTTGTCGCCGATCAGCGGGTAGTTCACCGATTGGCCGGTCGCCTTCTTGATGTCGTCCTGCCATTTGCCATGGCTTTCGACCGGATCGACGGAAATCCCGATGATCTTGACGTTGCGCTTCTTGAACTCGCCTTCCAGCCCGGCCATCGTGCCGAGCTCGGTCGTGCAGACCGGCGTGAAATTCTTCGGATGGCTGAAAAGCACTGCCCAGCCGTCACCGATCCATTCGTGGAAGTTGATCGTCCCTTGCGTGGTTTCGGCCGTGAAATCCGGCGCGGTGTCGTTGATACGAAGGCTCATGATGCGTCCCTACCCTGTGATTGCAGCCGGCATTGACCATCCACCGGCCCTGCTTCCGCCTTTTTACCACTGCGGCGTCATCCTTCATACGCCTGTTGCACCGGTAGCGGCGCGGGCGACGAAAACTTTTTCGCCTTTTGTCGTAAACAGCAGCATTTCGCGCCCATTGATGCCGGCGCAATAGGGCGCTGGGCGCGACAGCAGTGGAAATCTAGGCCTTGTTCACCGCCAGCGTCGTCGCCAGATCTTCCATGCGCTGGGCGAGCGCGCCAAGCGCCTGGGTCAGTACGGAATCGTTCTTGTCGGCCTTGGTCAGCGCGTCGTCACGCGTCTTGCGCAGCGTCAGCACTTCGCTTTCCATGCCCTTGACGCGTTTTTGCAGTTCCGAAAGCTCGTCCATGACCATGATGCCGGCCATCACCGTCAGCCGCTGGTCGCCGATTTCGCCGAATGAGTCTTTCAGATGCGAGACATAGCGGTCGAAGCGCTCGGCAAGGTCGATCAGATGCTCTTCCTGGCCTTCGTCGCAAGCCATGCGATACTGCTTGCCATCGATGGAAACCGTGACTTGTGCCATTGGGCCAGCCCCTATCTATCCAACACGGCGCGGATGGTTTCCATGGCGGTCACCAGCCGACGCGACACTTCCTTGTTGGCGTCTTCCAGCCGTTCGGCGCGCGCTTCGGAATTGTCGAGTTCCTGCGCCAGCCGCGAGCGGTCGGCGTTCATGCGCTGCACCTCCGCCTCGGCTTCCGTATAGTCGCGCTCGTGCTCGAGCTTGGCCGCGACGGCGTTTTCCAGCCCCTCGATGGCCTTACCCAGCCTGGCGATGACTTCCTTGAGTGTCGTTTCCCCGGTCATGGCTTTCGTCCTGCGCCCTGCCCATCACCGAATCATCCACGTTCAGAACGCGTTATGTCTGAAACATTACGCGCCGTGTGAAGCCAACGTCAATAAAGCTCTCGCGACTGTCCCCTGCTAACGCTAATTTAGGCCACCAAAGCCCTTCTGGCGCCATCGCAAGTCCGGCAAAAGCGCCGGCTTACTGACCAACAAGATCGGCAAAAACGCGCCGGTTTGTTGACTAAAAAGCCGCGCCTGCTATGTGTCGCGCACCCCTTTCCAGGGCTCTCCCAAGGCCCCGAACCCCGACACTGGAGGAAGCATGACCTCGCGTGAACAACATGACCGGATGGCCAATGCGATCCGTTTTCTTTCCATGGACGCCGTCGAGAAGGCCCAATCCGGCCACCCCGGCCTGCCCATGGGCTGCGCCGACATCGCCACGGTGCTGTTCACGCGTTTCCTGAAATACGATGCGAAGAACCCGCATTGGCCCGATCGCGACCGCTTCATCCTGTCGGCCGGCCACGGTTCGATGCTGCTTTATTCGCTGCTTTATCTGACCGGCTACGAGGACATCACCCTCGACCAGATCAAGCATTTCCGCCAGGTGGGATCGAGGACGGCGGGCCATCCCGAATATGGCCATGCCGCCGGCATCGAGACGACGACCGGCCCGCTCGGCCAGGGACTTGCCAATTCGGTCGGTTTCGCGCTCGGCGAGCGCATCATGAATGCCGCCTTCGGCAACGACCTCGTTGACCACTACACCTATGTGCTGGCCGGTGACGGCTGCCTGATGGAGGGCGTTTCCCAGGAAGCCATCGCGCTTGCCGGACATCTCAAGCTGAACAAGCTGATCGTCTTTTGGGACAACAACAACATCTCGATCGACGGCCCGGTGTCGCTGGCCGACAACACCGATCAGGTCGCCCGCTTCCAGGCGTCCGGCTGGAACGCCAGCCACATCGACGGCCAGGATCCGGAAGCGATCGCCTATGCGATCGAGGCGGCGCGCCATTCCGACAAACCGACGATGATCGCCTGCAAGACGACGATCGGCTTCGGCGCGCCGACCAAGGCCGGCACCAACAAGGCGCACGGTTCGCCGCTCGGCTCCGAGGAAATCGCCGGCGCCAGAAAATTCTTCGGCTGGGATTATCCGCCTTTCGAGCTTCCTGCCGATATCCTCGATGCCTGGCGCGACGCCGGCAAGACCGGCATCAAGGCACGCACCGACTGGGAAGGCCGCCTTGCCAGTGCCGACACGCAATTGCGCAGCGAATTCGAGCGCCGCATCAGTGGCACGCTGCCGGCGAATTTCGACTCCGTCATCACCGACTACAAGAAGAAGCTCTCTGCGGACAAACCGAAGGTCGCCACCCGCAAATCGTCGGAAATGGCGCTCGAAATCATCAACGGCGCCGTGCCGGAAACCATCGGCGGCTCGGCCGACCTGACCGGCTCCAACAACACCAAGACCAGCCAGACCAAGAACATCACCTCGGACGATTACGGCCAGCGCTACGTTCACTACGGCATCCGTGAGCACGGCATGGCCGCCGCGCTCAACGGACTGACGCTGCATGGCGGCCTCATCGCCTATGGCGGCACGTTCATGTGCTTTTCCGACTATGCCCGTCCGTCGATGCGGCTCGCCTCGCTGATGGGCATCCGCTCGATCTTCGTCATGACCCACGATTCCATCGGTCTCGGCGAAGACGGCCCCACCCATCAGCCGGTCGAGCATCTGGCCGCACTTCGCGCCATTCCGAACCACAATGTCTTCCGCCCGGCCGACGCGGTCGAGACCGCGGAATGCTGGCAGTTGGCGATCGAACAGGAAAAGACGCCTTCGACGCTGGCGCTGACCCGGCAGAACCTGGCGGCGGTGCGCAACGACTTCGTTGCGGAAAACCTTTGTCGCCAGGGCGCCTATGAGCTTGCCGCTGCCAGTGGCGATGCGGCGGTGACGATCTTCGCTTCGGGCTCCGAGGTCGAGATTGCGCTGGCGGCGCGCGAGGCATTGGAGAAGCACGGCCATCCGACCCGCGTCGTCTCTGTGCCCTGCTTCGAATTGTTCGACAAGCAAAGTGCCGATTACCGGAACAAGACGATCGGCAACGCGCCGATCAAGATCGCCATCGAAGCCGGCATCCGCCAGGGCTGGGATCATTTCATCGGCACCGACGGCATTTTCATCGGCATGACCGGCTTCGGCGCCTCTGGCACGATTGAACAGCTCTATCCGCATTTCGGCATCACCGCCGAAGCAACGGTGAAGGCGGCGGAAGCCCGCCTGCACGGCGAGTAAATATGCTGGTCTCCAGCGAAGCCGCACATGGCGGTTTCGCCGGCAGCCGCGACCTAATGGACTTAAATCCAACCCATCGACGGCTGGATTCTTTGCCAGCCCGCCGTTATGAAGCTGCGGACTTGATCTTCGGCCTCCAACTCCCAGGGAGAGAAAAATGACCGTCAGAGTTGCCATCAACGGATTCGGCCGCATCGGCCGCAACATCCTGCGCGCCATCCACGAATCCGGCCGCAAGGACATCGATGTCGTCGCCGTCAACGACCTCGGCCCGGTCGAGACCAATGCGCATCTGCTGCGCTACGACAGCGTGCATGGCCGCTTCCCGCATGAAGTGACGGTCGACGGTGACCAGATCACCGTCGGCAGCGAAAAATTCAAGGTCACCGCGATCAAGGACCCGACGCAGCTGCCATGGAAGGAACTCGGCATCGACATCGCGCTCGAATGCACCGGCATCTTCACCGCCCGCGACAAGGCCGCTGCGCATCTGACCGCCGGCGCCAAGCGCGTCCTCGTCTCGGCGCCTGCCGAGGGCGCCGACCTCACCGTCGTCTATGGCATCAACCACGACAAGCTGACCAAGGACCACATCGTCATCTCGAACGCCTCCTGCACCACCAACTGCCTGGCGCCGCTGGCAGCCGTGCTGCATGAGGCCGTCGGCATCGAGAAGGGCATGATGACGACGATCCACTCCTACACCGGCGACCAGCCAACATTGGACATCATGCACAAGGATCTCTACCGCGCCCGCGCCGCAGCGCTGTCGCAGATCCCGACCTCGACCGGCGCGGCCAAGGCGATCGGCCTTGTGCTGCCCGACCTCAAGGGCAAGCTCGACGGCATCTCCATCCGCGTGCCGACCCCGAACGTCTCGGTCGTCGATTTCAAGTTCATCGCCAAGCGTTCGACCACGGTACAGGAAATCAACGAGGCGGTGATCGCCGCCTCCAACGGCAAGCTGAAGGGCGTTCTCGCCGTCACCCGTCATCCGAACGTGTCGATCGACTTCAACCACGACCCGCATTCCTCGATCATGGCGCTCGACCAGACCAAGGTCATGGACGGCAACTTCGTTTCGGTGCTGTCCTGGTACGACAATGAATGGGGCTTTTCCAACCGCATGGCCGACACATCAGTCGCCTTCGGCAAGACCATCGCCTGACCGCAGAACCATCTTCTTGCGACTTGAAACGCCCGGCCTGTCCGGGCGTTTTCATGACAGCGCGCAGCGCCCTTTTGAATGCGCAACGACGCTCTAAGGGTTTGTTTGGCAAGACCCGCGCCTTGAGCGCCAAAACACTCGAAAATCAGCGGCATAGCGCAAAAAACCACCCTCACGCCTTGCACCGGTCATGTCTTCGCCTCACTCTCCCGTAAAGCGAGAGGGACACGAATTCGAGGGGCAATTGGCGGATGGAGCATGCGATCTATCTCGTGACGTTGGTCGGCGCCGCTCTCGTCGTTGCCGCCGCGTTTTCGAGCCTGATCGCCTTCCGCTTCGGCGCCCCTCTCTTGCTGCTGTTTCTCTGCATTGGCCTGGCCACTGGAACCGACGGCCTCGGCATCCAGTTCGACAATGCGCGGCTGGCTTATTTTGCCGGCTCACTGGCGCTGGCGGTGATCCTGTTCGATTCCGGTTTCGGCACACCGCTCAACGCGTTGCGCCAGGCGGCCGGACCGGCGCTGTCGCTGGCGACCGTCGGCGTCCTTTTGACCACTGGCCTGTTCGGCGCGGTCGCCCATTATCTGCTCGATCTCAACTGGCTGGAATCCTTCCTGCTCGGGGCCGCTGTCGCCTCGACCGACGCGGCAGCGGTGTTCTTCCTGTTGCGCGCCGGCGAGATCAATTTGCGCGAACGCGTACGCTCGACGCTCGAGGTGGAGTCCGGCACCAATGACCCGATCGCCATCTTCCTGACCATAAGCCTGGTCGAGATCATCGCCGCCAACGCCAGCCCCGAGGCCAGGGTGCTGGTTACCGACCTTGTCCTCGGCTTCCTTCTCAACATGGGGCTTGGCGCCGTCGTCGGCATTTTCGGCGGCCTCGCCATCGTTCGCCTCGTCGACCGGCTCAATCTCGACCACGGGCTGCTGCCGATCTTCGTGCTGACGCTGTCGCTGATGGTGTTCGCCGCCGCCGGCGCCATTGGCGGCTCCGGCTTTCTGGCGGTCTATCTCGCCGGCCTCATTGCCGGCAATTCCGACATCCGCGCCGTCACCATCCTCAAGCGCTTCCAGGACGGCGTGTCGTGGCTGGCGCAGATCATCATGTTCCTGATCCTCGGCCTGTTCGCGACGCCCTCGCAATTTCCGGCGATCCTGCTGCCGGCGGTGCTGCTGGGCCTGTTCCTGATATTCGTGGCGCGGCCGATCGCCGTCTGGCTTTGCCTGATGCCGTTTCGTCTGCCGCGCCCGGAAGTCGCCTTCGTCTCATGGGTGGGTCTGCGTGGCGCCGTGTCGATCCTGCTCGCCATCACGCCACTGCTTGGCGGTCTTGAGAATGGCCGCCTCATCTTCAACACCGCCTTCATCGTGGTGTTGGTATCGCTGGTCATCCAGGGATGGACCGTCGGACCGCTGGCGCGCCGGCTCGGTCTGATCGTGCCCGCCCGGCTGGGTCCGTTGGACAAGGTCGAGCTCGAACTGCCTGGCTCCGCCCATCACGAACTGCTCGCCTACCGCGTGGCACCAGGCAGCCCGGTGGCGCGCGGCGAGCGCATTCCGCGCTGGGCGCGGCCGTCGCTGGTGCTGCGCGACGGCCGCTCGATGCGCTTCCAGGACATGGGCAGGCTCGCCGCCGGCGACCATGTCTACATCTTCGTGCCGGATCGCTATCCGGCCCTGCTCGACAAGCTGTTCGCCAGCCGCGCCGTGGTCGATCCCGAGGATGCCGACTTCTTCGGCGCCTTCGCCGTCGATCCGGCACGCTCCGCCGCAGAACTGGAAGCCGCTTACGCGCCGGGCCTGACCGAGGAGGAACGCAAGCTGACCGTCGGCGACCTGGTGACGGAGCGGCTCGGCGGCCATGCCGAATATGCCGACCGCGTGCTGATTGGTCCGATCGAGCTGATCGTCCGCGATGTCGACGACAAGGGCAGGATCACCGGTCTCGGTCTTTCCCTCGAGCCGACCGCGCCGGTGGCGCGGGTGCCGGTGTTCCTGAGTGCCGGCGAGATCGCCGACCGCATCGTTGGCTTTGTGCGCAATTGGCGCAAGCGGACCAAAAAGCCGGGTGCCGAGGCGCCGGACGACGCGGAACCGGCTCCACAGCCAGTGATGGAAAAAACAACCGGCGAGGGCTGACTGCTTGCGACCGAGGCGTGGATCATATTTTCCGTGAACGCCGATGCAGGTCTTGCATCGTCGTTGATGCGGGGTAAGGTCCCCGCGATTTTTCGCGAAAGGGAACAGCATGGCCGGCTTTAAGACACTGGACGACATCGGCAATATCGACGGCAAGCGCGTGCTGGTGCGCGTCGACCTCAACGTTCCTGTCGCCGACGGCAAGGTCACCGACGCCACCCGCATCGAGCGCATCGCGCCGACCATCGCCGAGCTTTCCGGCAAGGGCGCCAAGGTCATCCTGCTTGCCCATTTCGGCCGGCCCAAGGATGGACCTTCGCCCGAATTCTCGCTTGAGCCGATCGCCAGGGCGGCCGCGGAGGTGCTTGGCCGCCCTGTCGGCTTCGCGGCCGATTGCATCGGCGACAAGGCCGCGAGCGCCGTCGCCGCCATGAACAACGGCGACGTGCTGCTGCTCGAAAACACCCGCTTCTACAAGGCCGAGGAGAAGAACGACCCGGCCTTCACCGAAAAACTCGCCGCCAACGGCGACATCTTCGTCAACGACGCCTTTTCCGCCGCCCACCGCGCCCATTCGTCGACGGAAGGGCTTGCGCAGCTGCTGCCGGCCTTCGCCGGCCGTACCATGCAAGCCGAGCTCGACGCGCTGGAAAAGGGCCTCGGCAATCCCATCCGCCCTGTCGTCGCCATCGTCGGCGGCGCCAAGGTCTCGAGCAAGATCGACCTCCTGATGAATCTGGTGAAGAAGGTCGACGCGCTGGTCATCGGCGGCGGCATGGCCAACACCTTCCTCGCCGCGCGCGGCACCGCCGTCGGAAAATCGCTGTGCGAGCATGATCTCGCCAACACCGCCAAGCAGATCATGATCGAGGCGGCCGAAGCCGGCTGCGCCGTCATCCTGCCGGTCGACGGTGTCGTCGCCAGGGAATTCAAGGCGGGCGCCGCCAGCGAAACCGTCGCCATATCAGAGGTGCCGGCCGACGCCATGATCCTCGATGTCGGCGAAAAGACCGTGAAGACCGTTGCCGACTGGATCGACCGCGCCGCGACGCTGGTCTGGAACGGCCCGCTCGGCGCCTTCGAGATCGAGCCGTTCGACTGGGCGACGGTGGCGGCGGCCAGGCACGCCGCGGCCCGCACCAAGGCCGGCAAATTGATCTCGGTGGCAGGTGGCGGCGACACGGTGGCCGCCCTCAACCATGCCGGCGTCGCCGACGACTTCACCTATGTCTCGACCGCCGGCGGCGCCTTCCTGGAATGGATGGAGGGCAAGCCGTTGCCCGGTGTCGACGTGCTGAAGCGCTGAGGCCCTGGGCAACAGGCGAACAGGGGCGTTTGCGCGTTTCAATCGATTCGAGCTTTCCGCTTGGAATGGTTCGACTTGAACCTGCTTTGCTCTAGTGGTCTGCTAGCCCGGATTTTCACACTGTTTGGAACAACCGGTTCAGGAGGATGCACAATGAGCGAACGACTCGAGGACATTGCCGCTGCGATGGTGGCCGACGGCAAGGGTCTTTTGGCCGCCGACGAGAGTTCCGGCACCATCAAGAAGCGCTTCGACGTCATCGGCGTCGAATCGACCGCCGACAGCCGCCGCGACTATCGCGAGATGATGTTCCGCGCCAGGGAGGCAATGACCAGATACATCTCCGGCGTCATCCTCTATGACGAGACCATTCGCCAGAAAGCCGCCGATGGCACGCCGCTGGTCGACATCATCAAGGCGACCGGCGCCATTCCAGGCATCAAGGTCGATGCCGGCGCCAAGCCGCTGGCCGGGTACCCCGGCGACACCATCACCGAAGGCCTCGACGGCCTGCGCGAGCGGCTCGCCGACTATTACAAGCTCGGCGCCCGTTTCGCCAAATGGCGTGCGGTGATCGACATCGACGTCGCCAGGGACGTGCCCTCCGCCACGTCGATCGGCTCGAACGCCCATGCGCTCGCCCGCTATGCGGCGCTCTGTCAGGAGGCCGGCATCGTGCCAATCGTCGAGCCGGAGGTGCTGATGGACGGCGCCCACGACATCGGCACCTGCTACGAGATCAGCAAGGCAACGCTGGCGAAACTCTACACCGAGCTCTACGCCGCCCGCGTCGTCCTTGAAGGCACCA
Organism: Mesorhizobium sp. WSM4819; assembly: GCF_055811215.1. Taxonomy (NCBI): domain Bacteria; kingdom Pseudomonadati; phylum Pseudomonadota; class Alphaproteobacteria; order Hyphomicrobiales; family Phyllobacteriaceae; genus Mesorhizobium; species Mesorhizobium sp. WSM4819. The sequence goes on along the minus strand of NZ_JBVVQO010000035.1, from coordinate 37,540 downwards.
TTCTGAAGCCGAACATGGTTCTCGCCGGCAAGAAGTCCGGCAGCACCAGCAGCCCCGAGGAAGTCGCCGAAAAGACCATAAAACTGTTCCGCGAAACGGTGCCGGCAGCGATTGGCGGCATCGCCTTTCTCTCCGGTGGGCAATCGGATGAGGAGGCGACCGCCAACCTCAACGCCATCAACGCCATCGGCCCGCATCCATGGAAGCTGACCTTCTCCTATGGCCGCGCCTTGCAGGCGGCGCCACAGAAAGCATGGAGCGGCAAGGCGGCCAACGTCGCCGCTGCCCAGGCAGCCTTCGCCCACCGCGCCCACATGAACCACCTGGCAGCGCTTGGCAAATGGCAGCCGGAGCTGGAACAGGCCGCCTGACCGGTCTTTTTAACTTCGTCCGAACCCGGGCCATGTGTCCGGGTTCCATCTGCTCCAAAATGCTCCATGAAAATGCGATTCCGGTGTCGGCTTGCGTTGAGCCCGAACGTCGCTTGCCCCCATCAACTGGCTTTTGATGCAGCGCTTTCTTGCCCTCCTCACCTGGCTCGCCTTTCCGGTCTATGTCTGGCAGGGGCTCGGCGTGCGCCGTCGCACCAGCCGCATGCTGCCGGCACAAGGTCCGGTCATGCACGAGATTTCGGGCCAGGTGCCGGCGATCTCGCTGCTGATGCTTGGCGATTCTTCCGCCGCCTCGGTCGGCATCGGCAATTCCGAATACGGGCTGGCCGCGCAACTGGCCGAGCTGATCTCGAAACGCACCGGCCGCGCGGTGCGCTGGCGGGCAGCCGGCTTCAACTCGGCGACCTCAGGCCAGATCCGCGATCATGTGCTGCCCAATCTGTCGGCCGATCCGTGGACGCATATCGTGCTCGCCGTCGGCACCAACGACACCAAGAACTTTCACTCGGTGCCACGCTTCAAGCGCGATTTTGGCGGCCTGCTCTACGCGCTGCGCGCCAAATGGCCGGAGGCGCGCGTGGTGTGGTCGCCGGTGCTGGAATTCACCCGCGCACCGGCAATGCCGCCGCTGCTCGGAAAGCTCCTGGAAATCCGCGCCGCCGAGATGAACCGGATGGGCGAGCGCCTTTGCCTCGAACGCGGGGCTGTGCCGGCGCCGCGCCTGCCGATCACCAATGCCGAAGCCGGTTTTGCATCCGACGGATTTCATGCCTCGGAAGCCGGCTACCGGGCCTGGGCGGAACATCTGGTCGATTTGGTGCTGGCCAACGAACCACGCCTCGCATAGCGGCCCGCCAGCGCTACGTCCCAGCCCTACGTCCAATGCCCCAGCGCCGCTGTTATCGAAATCGCCGCCATCGCCAATACCGCCAGCTTCCAGAAATCGCTGCGCCGCTTCAGCCCCGGCCAGCCGAGCGGCTTGATCAGCTGGATGACCATCATGGCAATGATAACGAGCGCGAGGAGTTTCGACATGCCGCTTTTGACTAGCGCATCGGCCCGCAAATCGAAATCGATTTTCGAAGAGCACGATGCGTAGAGTCATTCTGCTGGAGCATCCTATGCGCCTCCAAAGGACGCGCGCCCTCCAACATCACGGTCGGCTCTTAAAGTGCTCCTTTCGTTCGCTCACGGGAGCACTATGCCAGCGGCTTGAGACCGGCCTCGATCGCAGCCCGTTTCGGTTCGAGGAACGGTGGCAAGGCCAGCCTTTCGCCCAGCGTTTCCAGCGGCTCGTCGGCCGTAAATCCCGGGCCGTCTGTCGCAATCTCGAACAATATGCCGTTCGGCTCACGGAAGTAGAGCGAACGGAAGTAGTATCGCTCGACCTCGCCGCTTGACGGCAGGCGGAATTCGGCCAGCCGCGCCGTCCATTGATGCAAAATCTCCTGGTCCGGCGCCCTGAATGCGACGTGGTGGACCGCACCGGCGCCCTGCCGTGCCGGCGCAAGGCCCGGCTGCACGGCGACATGAATCTCCGCCGCCGGGCCGCCTTCTCCCATCTCGAAGACGTGAACCTGGCCCTGACCATCCGGCGAGGCATAGTTTCTCGCCTTGCGCATGTTCATCACCCTGGTCAGCAGGGTTTCAGTATTGGTGATGTCGGGAACGCTGACGACGACAGGCCCGAGCCCGCGTATCTGGTGCTCGATGGGGATCGGGCTTCGAGCCCAGGGATGACTGTCGCCCTTGCCGCCATCGCTGACGAGACGCAGGCGCTGGCCTTCCGGGTCTTCGAAGTCCAGCGACGGGTAGCCGCCGATATCGCCGATCTCTCCCGTCGCGCCGATCTCTTCCGTCGCGAGGGGGTCGCCGGGCAGGTGCTGCTTCCACCAGACAAGGCTTTCAGGGCTGGCGACCCTCAGGCTGGTCCGCACGATGCTGTTGGTGCCGCGCCGCTCGCGTCCGACCGGCCAATCGAAGAAGGTAAGATCGGTGCCAGGCGTCGCCTCGGCGTCGGCATAAAAAAGGTGATAGGCCGACGTGTCGTCCTGATTGACCGTCTTCTTGACCAGTCGCAGGCCCAGGGTCCTGGTGTAGAAACGAAGGTTTCCGGGTGCATTGGCCGTGATTGCGGTCAGATGGTGAATTCCTGTCAGTTGCAGGCTCATTGTCATCTCCCTGATCTCTGGAAAATTTTTCTCTTTAGATATCAGAACCCCGGCCCTGTCGCTGCTGCGGATTCCGACGGTCCGTCGTTGGCAGATGAAAGACTTGATCCCGGCGACCAGAAAGCCTGCTTCACTCGAGCAAACGGATCAGAACCGGCAAAACCTGGCACGCTCACCAAAGACCGCTCAGCCTCCTGACAGACTGCTGTCAGGAGGGCTGTGCGATAGTGTCTCCATCGAAAGAGAGGAGACTAGCCATGAACGGTTTTACCATTCTGCGTAGCGTTCAGCACTATGTCGGCAAGATCCGGACGATGCGCAACGAGATCCGCACCCGGCGTTTCATGAACGGGTTGCCGCAGAGCATCCGCAAGGACATCGGTTGGCCGGATAACTATGATTGCCGCCACCGCCGCGGCCATTGAGGCGATTTTTTCGCAGCAGCGGTTGCATGCGGACGCCACGCGCCCAGATAAACAGGTCCGGCGGACCGAAAGACGGAGCAGCAAATGTCCGAACAGAAAACTATGGGCGTTCTTTTCATCGATCGCTTCGCCGACTGGGAATACGGGCTGCTGGCGGCTTCGGCGGTCGAATGGTTCGGCGCACGCGCGGTTTCGCTGGCGCCGAACGGCAAACCGGTGACTTCGGCCAGCGGATTTATGCTGACGCCGGACCGCTCCACCGCGGTTGATGAAAACACCGATCTTGACGCCGTCGCGGTCATCGGCTCCGACCAGTGGGTCGATGCTCCGCCTGACGTCTCCGCACTGCTGACAGCCGTCGCAGCGCGCGGCGGTGTGGTCGGCGGCATCTGCGCTGGCACGCTGGCACTAGCGCGTGCCGGCCTGTTCGGCAACGCCAAACACACCAGCAATGGTCGTGACTGGATCAACGAAAAGGAACCGGGCTATCCGGGCGCCCAGAACTATCAGGACGTGCCCTATGCCGTCGCCGACGGTCGCATCGTGTCCGCGCCGGGTTCGGCTCCCGGCACCTTCGCTCTTGCCTATTTGAAGACGCTCTATCCCCAGAGAAGCAGCGATCTCGCTGAGATGCGCACGCTGTTCGCCAAGGAGTATGCAGAAGGGGAATATGCTGAAGCCTCCTGACAGTATGGTGTCAGGAGCGGCGTGCAATAATTCGAAAGTACCAGGAGACAGACATGGCCTTCATCCCTGTAACAGCTTCGGGCTCTTCGTCTAGGTGACGCATGGTAAAGAGCTGGAACGACAGGCTGAACACGCCGGGCATCAACGGTATCAAGCCGACGCCGCGGACTGTTGGCGACGTCGTCGAGGGCCAGCCGATGCTGATGCCGACGGCACGGCAGGTCGATGATTTCATCCGCTCCATTCCAAAGGGCGTGGCCATGGATGTCCGCGCGTTGCGCACCGCGCTCGCCATTGAGCACGGCGCCGAAGTGACATGTCCGGTCACCATCGGCTATCATCTGCGCACTGTCGCCGAGGCCGCCAACGAGGATCTGGAACGCGGCATGACGCTGAGCGACATCGCGCCGTTCTGGCGGGTGCTGGATGCAAAGACGCCGACAACAGGGAAGTTGTCCTTCGGCGCGGCATTCGTCGCCGCGCAGCGCAAGCGCGAAGGGCTTGAGCCATAATGCATCGCCCGAAAGTTGAAACCGGTTTGGGGACAACGACAGGCTAAAAACAACATCGAGGGACCGTACGATGCGCCGCGCCGACAGGCTCTTTCAGATCGTGCAGCATCTGCGCGGTGGCCGTCTGGTCACCGCCCAGAAGCTGGGCACGTGGCTCGAAGTTTCCGAGCGAACCATCTACCGCGACATCGCCGACCTGCAGTCGACGGGCGTGCCGATCGACGGCGAGGCCGGCGTCGGCTACATGATGAGGGAGGGTTTCGACCTTCCGCCGCTGATGTTCACGCGTGACGAGATCGTCGCGCTGGTCGCCGGCGCCCGCATGGTGCGCGCATTTGGCGGCGCTGCCATGGCGCGGGCCGCCGACGAGGCGCTGGTCAAGATCGGCGCCGTGCTGCCCGATGCCGAAAAGGACCGCATCGCCCGCACCGAGATCCACACGCCGATGTGGGTGGTGAGCGACGCCGCCCGCGAAGCAATCGACCTGATCGAGCGCGCGGTGGAAAAACGCCAGGTGCTGACCATCGACTACTCCGACGAAGCAGGCCGCAGCACCGTGCGCGACATCAGGCCATTGGGCCTGTGGTTCTGGGGCAAGGTGTGGACGCTGGTCGCCTGGTGCGAGATGCGCGACGACTTTCGCGCTTTCCGCATCGACCGCATTGCTTCAGTGGTCATAGCCGGCCGCGTCTTCAAGCCGGAGCGTGGCAAGCAGCTCGCCGATTTTTACCGTGCGGTGGAGCGCAGCGAGGACTACGGCATGGCGCCGGACCGGGCCGCGCGAACCTAGGCGCGGCGCCTCTTCCTTCTCCCCTTGTGGGAGAAGGTGGCCGCGAAGCGGCCGGATGAGGGCTGTTCCAGGGAACGCCGACGCCTCATTTCTTCCAACACCCCTCTTCCGTCTCAGCGCTGCGCGCCGATCCACCTTCTCCCACAAGGGGAGAAGGAAGAGGCGCCTCAGCCCTCCTCGTCGTCCTTGTCCTCGTCCTTCGACTTCAGCGCCGAGAGCTTGGCGAAGACGGCGTTGGCGTCGAGTTCCGCATCCTCGTCCCTTGGCTTCTCCGGCACCGGCACGAGGCGCTCGGTCAATGCCGCCGGCAGCAGCGTGTCGCCGGCCGGCTGTGCCTGTTCGCGGCCACGCGAGGCGCGGTTGACTTCCATGTCGAGGTCGATCTGCGAGGCGAGCCCCAGCGTCACCGGATCCATCGGCTGCAGGTTGGCTGAATTCCAGTGCTTCCTGTCGCGGATCTGGTCGATCGTCGACTTGGTGGTGCCGACGAGGCGCGCGATCTGCGCGTCCTTCAACTCGGGATGGTTGCGCACCAGCCAGAGGATGGCGTTGGGCCGGTCCTGGCGCTTCGACAGCGGCGTGTAGCGCGGACCCTTGCGCTTGGATTCCGGCACCCGCACCTTGGGGTCTGACAGCTTCAGCCGATGGTTCGGATCCTTCTCGGCGCGTGCGATCTCGTCGCGGCTCAGCTGGCCGGTCATGATCGGGTCCATGCCCTTGATGCCTTGCGCCGATTCGCCGTCGGCGATCGCCTTGACCTCGAGCGGATGCAGTCCGCAGAACTGCGCGATCTGCTCGAAGGACAGCGCGGTGTTGTCGACCAGCCAGACGGCGGTCGCCTTGGGCATCAGCAGCGTATTGGCCATTGCAAATATCCTTCTCGTTCGCCCGCGTTCCCGCGCGGGCGGTGGTTTTAGAGCCACCAAAATGGGAAAATCGCGGTTTATATAGCCGCTCCGTTGCCGTTCCGCAACGTTTTTGGAAGGTAGTCGCGAGATGGCGGGAGATATCGAACCTGTCAAGGCAGCCTTGTCGGCTTCAGCATCGCGCCTTCGGTGAGCCGCTCAGCGGCCGCGGCCGCTAGCCCGACAACAAAACGTCCTTCTGTCGGCATTTGCCGACTGTTAGTGGGAACATGTTTCATCCAAATTTCGCTTCGGTAGCGGCGACCTGCTTTGGGAGAGCAAGCCCCGCCGATGTGGGCTGATCGATGTTGGAAACCGGGCACGCTGTCGCGGCGGGGTTGTTTCCGTTCGCCATTTCCTATGCGCTTCTGGCAATGCTGCCGGGCGCCAATTTTGCTGTCGTCGCGCAGGCCGGGCTAACCGCTTCGCGTGCCACAGCACTTTCGGCCGCCGCCGGCATTGCCCTGGGCGCGAGTTCGCTGGCGATGGTCGTCGCGACGGGCGTTGCCGCGCTGCCGCCGGGGGGCATTGCGCACCAGATAGCCGCCAGCCTTTACGACGCAATGCTGGTCTTCATCGGCTGGAATTCGATGCGGCGGGCGCTGTCGATCACGATCGGCGCCGACGAGCCGAAGCCGGTTCCAATCCTTCGGTACTTCCGGCTGGGGTTTGTCACGGCGGCGGCAAATCCGGCCACCGCATTGTTTTTTGCATCCTCTGCGCTGAGCTTGAATACGCGCGGGGCAATCCAGATATCCCTGGCAGCGCTGGTTTTTGCCATTGCAATCGCCTGGTTTGGCCTTGTCGGGCTGGCTATTTCCCAGCCAGCCATGCGCGAATTCTACAACCGTTTCCGCAAGCACATGGACATCGTGCTGGGAGGCGCCTTGATAGCGATTGGTTTTGCCGCGCTTAGCCATTGAAGCGACAAATAGACGGCCTTTCCACCGATTTAATGCATGTCGCGCAAAAGTGTGCAGTGATTTTGCGATAACGACATGCATAAAAACAACAACCTTAAGCGCGTCGCATGAGGCCGGTCGAACGCGACGCGCTTTAGGCCGATCGTCATCTGCGATTGAGCGGTTCTGTGCTCTTGAGCAAGGCGACCAGCTGACTTTGCTGGCGTGTCCCGGTCTTGGCGAAAATCCGCTCAAGATAGGTCCGGCTGGTCTTCACGGTGATCTTCAAGTCGGATGCCGCATCTTTCAAGGGTCGTCCCCGCGAAAGCACGGCGGCCAGACGAGCCTCGGAGGGCGTCAGGTCGAACAGGCCCGCGAGGAGGGTTGGTGAAGGCACGACGGAACTGGCGCTTACCGCCGTCGCCGCAACCAGGATGTCCGCGCCGGAGAAAATATCATGTGCGGCGCGGCGCAGCGGCAAAAGATGGATGACCAGAGCCGGCCGGCTTTCGTTCGCAGCAACAGGAATGGATCGGATCGCGAAATCGTTGCGGTTCTCGAGAATGGCCCACTGGAAAAGCGCATTGGCGGAGGAATTGGCGATCGCCATGCCGCCATAGGCGGTTGGCAGAAACATCTCGGTCATTTCTTCCAGCAGGCTGTTGGCCGTCAGCACGCGTCCCGATGCAGCCATGACCGCGGCCGGCAGCCCGATGGTCTCGAGTGCCGAGACGGTCGCCCTGGCCTGTTCCAACCCCAATCGCGCCGAGACCATGCCGGCCCGCGCGAAATGCGGGCGAAGCTGGTCCAGCCGATCGACCGACGCCCGATCGTAGGTGCCATCCTTCATCCACCGTTGAAAGACGAAAGTGACGAGTTCGCCGCTCGGCATCGCAACTGCCGAACAAACGTGCGCGCCGATACCGGCCGCTCTCAGTTTTACCCGCACAGGATCGTTTTCGACCTCTTCGACTGTCAGGAAATCTTCGACCTGAACGAAGCTCGCCGGCTGCATGCTGCACATACGCTGGGTGGCGTCAGAGAATTTCCAGGCGTCGCTGGCGACAAATTCGTCAAACAAGGATCGGATGGCGTTGCCCGAAGAAACGTCACTCAATCTGCCGCGGACCGGAGAATCGGCGCTGAACAGGAAGATGGCGCCAGTGGCCGAACCAGAAATACTGCCGGCAGATCCGAGCGTCTCCCCCCAAAGCTCCGGCACGAAAGCCGCCTCGTAGATCTTGTCCGTCAGATCGTCGAACATGGGCGCAAGCCTGTTTCAGAGTCAGCACGCTACTGGCCCGGATCAGCGCTCCCACCCTCTGACCTAGTCCCGCGCGATCAAAATGCCCACGCTGAAACTGGAGTCAACCGCAGATTGCGGTCGAGTTGTATTCGGATCTGGATAGTGGCCATCATAGCAGCCGCTGCTGTTGCCTCGGACTTCAAAACGACAAAACCCGCCGGACTCGTCCAGCGGGCTCGGAACCGGCGGCGGCAAATCCGCCTGCCTCTTGCTTGGCGGATCAAAGCGTCTTGCGGGCGATCCTCTCGATGTCACCACGGTTGATGCCGAGGTCGTTGAGCTCGCGGGCGTTCAAGCGGTTCAGTTCGCGCACGGTTTCATTGTACATGCGCCAGTTACGGAAAGCACGGATCGGGTTCATGGTAGTCCTCCATCGTTTCGATGCCGCTCAAATAGGCACCGCTGATGAAAAGTTGAACAGACGCTTTTGCATGGCGGCAATGCGTTTGTTGCATTGCGCAATTAAGGTTTTGTTCAGCTTGCTTGCCGCCCGTCAGCCGACATCGAGCACGATCTTGCCGATGTGGTCGCCGTCCTCCATCCGCTCATGCGCCCGCCACGCCTCCCTGAGCGGAAAGATCATGTCCATGACCGGTGCTACCTTGCGGGTGCCGAGCAGCGGCCACACCTGCGCCTCCAGCGCTGCGGCGATCGCCGCCTTGAATTCGACGGTGCGCGGCCGCAGCATCGAGCCGGTGTGGGTGAGCCGCTTGGCCATCATCTTCGAGAAGTCGGTGCTTGCCACCGCCCCGCTCTGCGTGGCGATCTGGATGATGCGACCTTCCACCGCCGCGGCCTCGTAGTTTCGCGCCACATAGTCGCCGCCGACCATGTCGAGGATGACGTTGGCGCCCTTGCCGCCGGTCGCGTCCTTGACCGCCGCGACGAAGTCCTCCTCGCGGTAGTTGATCGCCCGGTCGGCGCCGAGCTTCAGACAGGCGTCACACTTCTCCTGGCTGCCGGCAGTGGTAATGACATGGGCGCCGAAGGCCGAGGCGAGCTGGATCGCCGTGGTGCCGATCCCGGACGAGCCGCCATGCACGAGCAGCGTCTCGCCGCTCTTCAGGGCGCCGCGTTCGAAGACATTATGCCAGACGGTGAAGTAGTTTTCCGGTACCGCCGCCGCTTCGGTGTGGGTAAAGCCGGCGGGCAGCGGCAGCACGCTGCCGGCATGCACCTTGACGTATTCGGCATAGCCGCCGCCGGGCGTCAGCGCGCAGACCCGGTCGCCGACGCGCCAGCGCGATATCTCGTCGCCAAGAGCTGCAACTTCGCCTGCCGCTTCGAGGCCCGGCAGGTCCGACGCACCAGGCGGCGGCGGGTAGACGCCCTTGCGTTGCTGCACATCCGGCCGGTTGATACCGGCGGCGCGCACCCGGATCAGGATTTCGCCAGGTCCGGGCACGGGCACGTCGCGCGTTTCCGGTTTCAGAACCCGCGGTCCGCCGGGTTCCGAGATCGCGATGGCCGTCATCTTCGCCGGAATCTTGTCCTGTCCACTCGCCATGAATTTTTCCCGTCTCGCTTCGCCAGTTCTTTCCGACTTGCCGGTTTTATTGCCGACTGTTTGCATCCATGCCCCTGCCCTATGTATGCTGATTGCCAAATCAGGCAAATGGCCACTGCAGCGCCGGGCGTGCGATTGGACGCGCCAAGGACGCTGTAGCCGTTTAATTTTGACGCATGAGCGAGGAGCGACGATGGCGATCTTCGACGACGAACCCAAAAAGAAAGCGCGCCCGCATGAGATCGGGCAGGATCTGTCGCTGCTTTCCGTCGATGAACTGTCCGAGCGGATCGGCATCTTGCGCGATGAGATCGCCCGGCTCGAAGCCGAGCTCAAGACCAAGAGCACCACCAAATCAGCGGCCGAGGCGCTGTTTCGCCGCGGATAGTTTCCAGAGCCGAAGCGCCCGCCGCGAAAAGCTCGAATGCGACTGTCTTCAGACCCTCCCCAAATTCCAGCCGGATCAGCTAAATGTTCGCAAGCTACCGACCGATCCTTTCGCTGCTTCGCGGCACCGCTTTCCTGCTGGCGGCAACCGGACTGCACGGGCTGTTGTTGCCGCTGCGCGGCCAGTTGGAGGGTTTCTCGACCGCATCGCTCGGCCTGATGGGCACGGCCTGGGCCGGCGGCTTCGTCACCGGCTGCTTCTTTGCGCCGCGCCTGGTGCGCCGCGCCGGTCACGTACGCGCTTTTGGCGCCTTTGCGGCATCGGGAGCCATCGTCGCACTGCTCACCGGCCTGATCATCGACGAATATATCTGGATCCTGCTGCGCGCCTTCACCGGCTTCACCATGGCCGGCGCCTTCATGATCATCGAAAGCTGGCTCAACGAGAAGTCCACCAACGAGAACCGCGGCGCCGTCTTCGGCCTTTACATGATGGTCACCTATGCCTCGATCATGGGCGGCCAGATGATCGTTGCCGGCGGTGATGTGAAGTCGGCCTCGCTGTTCATGATCACCGGTATCCTGTTCTGCCTGTCGCTCATTCCGACCGCAGTGTCGACGGCTTCGCATCCCAAGCCGCTGCAGGACGTCTCGCTCGACGTCAAGGGGCTCTATGTCAATTCGCCGGTGTCGGCGATCGCCTGCGTTCTGATCGGCGTCGCTAACGGCGCCTGGGGCACGCTTGGCGCCGTCTATGGCGCCCGCATCGGCATTTCCACGGCGGAGATCGCGCTGATGATGAGCCTGGTGGTCGTCGCCGGCGCCGCCATGCAACTTCCGGCCGGGCGTCTCTCCGACAAGACCGACCGCCGCTTCGTGCTGGCGGGCCTGGCCTTCGGCGCGGCGCTGTTCGCCATCGCGCTGTTCCTGTTCGAGCCGCGCTCCGGCGTCTTCGTCATCGTCTGCACCGCCGCCTACGGGGCCTTTGCCTACACGCTCTATTCGATCGCCGTGGCCCATGCCAACGACCACGCCCGGGCGGAGGATTTCGTTAAAGTGTCCGGCGGCCTGCTGCTGCTCTATGGTTTCGGCACGATGATCGGGCCGCTGCTGGCCGCCGGCCTGATGGGCTGGATGCGTCCGGAAAGCCTGTTCCTTGCAACGGCCCTCGCGCATCTTTGTCTGGCAGGCTATACGCTGCTGCGCATCAGCCGGCGCGCACCGGTGCCAATCGAAGACCGCGACGCCTTCAAGACGCAACCGGCCGAGCGCTCGATCACCCCGGAAGCGTTGCGGCTCGATCCGCGCAGAAAGCCTGAAACCAACGGTTGAGATTTGGAAAACTTTGCCCCACAAATAAGGCATGATGTTTTCCGACGCCTTCATGGCGATTGCCGATCCCAACCGGCGCTATCTCTTGGAAGAGCTTCGGCGCGGCCCGAAGACCGTCAACGAACTGGCCGCCGGGTTGCCGGTCTCGCGCCCGGCGGTTTCGCAGCATCTGAAAGTGCTGCTCGACGCCGGGCTGGTCAACGCCAAGCCGGAAGGGACAAGGCGCGTCTATACGGTCAGCAGTGCCGGTTTCCTGAAGCTCAACATCTGGCTCGACCAGTTCTGGGAAGTCGAGCAGCTTGGCTCGCCCGGAAGCTGAGGTGCGCCGTCGCATCTTTGCCAGTAGACAGGCATGGCGAAGCTTCTCTGGATCCAGGTGCTGGCGCTGAGCCGCACATCTCATTGAAACAATGTCTGACACCGGCCTAAGCGTTCCAGCTTGGACGTTTCTGAACGCGGTCGAGCCAATGATGGACATTGACGAGCGAGTCCGGGATGTCGGCTCCGAAGAAGGCGCCAAGCCACGCTGCGACGGCGGCGGTGATGTCGGCGACGGAATACTGGTCGCCCGCGATGAACGGGCGGCCATCGGCGATCTCGCAATCAAGCCACGCCCACTTTGCCGGAACGGCTTCGCGCTGGGTTTCGGCGAAAGCCGGGAACTGCACAAGTCGCTCCGCAAACATGGGATCGGAATGCAGCGCAATACTGCCGATCGTTCCGAAGATCTCGATCTCGGCGCGGCGGTTCCACATCTCGACCTTGCCTTGGCTGACCGCGTCCGAGCCGAATAGTGCCGGCGTTGGATGAAGCGCCTCCAGATAGCGGCAGATGGCGATGCTTTCGGTGATCACCGTCCCGTCATCGAGCACGAGCACGGGAATCTGGCCGAGTGAGTTGAGCTCAAGGAATTGCGGGGTTTTGTGCTCGCCTTTTGTCAGATCGACATCAACCCGCGGAACGTCGATGCCTTTCTCAGCCATGAAGATGCGGACGCGGTAGGAATTCGGACCGATGCCGCAGTAGAGTTTCATCATATCCTCCCGATTCTGCTGGTCTTTGGCTCAGGCTGGGGCGCTCGCGCGCATTCCACCCGCAGGTTGTATGGTGTGTCAAGGTCCGGCTCCGCGCTTACCTGGCTTGGCTATGGGTGACGATGGCATCAACGATCGCGGCCCAATCGTCGGGATGGAGTTCGTGGCCGCCGCCTTCAATGCGGACAAGCCTCGCGCCGGCAACTGCTTCGGCCAGAGCGGCGCCATGCTCGACCGGAAAGATCGGATCGGCGGTGCCGTGGATGACGAGGAGCGGAACCTTCAAGTCGTTCAGGCGACCCTTGCAATCCTCGCTGCCCCGATCTTCACCGCTCTCAAGCATGAAATGATTGGTCGCGCTTAGAAAACCGCCGGACCGGTCGTAGTCCTGTTCGACGAAGGCCCTCGTCCGCTTCTGGTCGAAGGGATGCGCGGTGCCGGCGATCGCATGTGCGTCCTTGACGATGTAGTCGACCACCTGGGCTCGGTCCGACCAGTCGACCTTGGCGCCTTCGGCCGAATGCTTCATATAGGCTTCGCTCGTCCCTGGCAGATGCGACGTGTCGATCCCGATTGGCGAAGTGCTGATCGCCGTTAGCGAGAGGATCCGCGACGGATATTTCAACGCCACGAGTTGCGCGATCATGCCGCCCATCGACATGCCGATGACATGCGCTTTCGCGATGCCATGATTGTCGAGGACGCGAATGGCGTCGTCCACCATGTCGTCGAAAGTGTAAGGCGGTTCGCCCGGCGCATATTTGGTCGAACGGCCGGTATCGCGATTGTCATAGCGGATCACGAACAGGCCCTTGCCGGCCAGTTTCCGGCAGAACGCCTCAGGCCACCAGAGCATCGAAGCCATCGCGCCCATAATCAGCAGCATCGGCGGATGCGCGGGATCGCCAAACGTCTGCGACACGATTTCGGGTTCCGCTGCCTTGGTCATGGTCGCCGTCTCCTCTCTGCAAAACCGATTGCATTTCGCAATCAGTTGCACGATAATAAAACTGCTATGATAATGCAACCGGTTTCTATCGGAGATTCGCATGAGCAACGATCATCGGTCTGGGTGCCCGATCAACCTGTCGCTTGAAGTGTTCGGCGACCGGTGGAGCCTGATCATCCTCCGCGACATGATTTTCGGCGGCAAACGCCACTTTCGCGACCTGCTCAACGGGTCATTGGAACGCATCGCTTCCAACATCCTCGCCGATCGGCTGAAGCGGCTGATGGAACTCGGCATGCTGACCAGGGCCGACGATCCCACCCACAAGCAGAAGGCGATCTACAGCCTGACCGAAATGGCGATAACGCTGGTGCCGATCCTGGCGCATCTCGGCGCCTGGGGTCGCGTCTGGCTGCCGGTCAGCGAGGAGCTCTCGATCCGCGCCGAGCTTCTGGAAAAGGGCGGCCCGCCGATGTGGGAAAAGTTCATGGACGAACTGCGCCACGAACATCTGGGCACGCCTTCCGACACGCCGCCGGATGCCACCGTGCGTGCGACGTTGCAGGCCGGATACGAGGCGGTTGTCGCCCGAAAGGCGGCGGGCGCCGGGTGCGATGCCGGCGCCTGACCAACTTATTTCCCCCATCGCAGGGCGGCTCTGCTATTAAAGCCGTTGAAAGCTATAATTTACGGGATTGGAAAAGCCCTTGGTTGAGAACTCTAAGGATACTGCCCGCGCGCGGGCCGATTTGCGTTTCAAGAAGCAGGAAGAGGCAGCTACGGTTCGTCAGAAGGCGATGGCGGAATATGTCGCCGAGAGCGATGCCCGCCAGATAAAGACCAACAAGCTGAGGGCGCTCCGCCTTGCCAAGGAAGCGGAAGACCTCGCCAATGCGCCGGCTGCTCCGGTGAAGAAGCCGACACGCGCCAAGAAAAAATAGCGGTCCGGCGTGTCCTGCCGTCGGCACGAGGCGGCTGCTTCACCGCCTTTATGCATGTCGTTACAGCAAAACCGCTGCGCACCCTCGTTCAAGCCCGAGGCATGCTTTGCGCGACATGCATTAGCTCATGGTTATGTCGCGGCTGGCTGCTCGCATCGATACTGAGAAGCCGGCCAGGACATCGACCAGTGCGATGACCATCAAAATGAAGAAAACCGAGTGCGCCGCGCCCTTCACCAGCAGGAACTCGACCAGGAACGCCACGAAGACGAAGGTCGACAACAGGTGGTCCATGATCGAGGCGCTCGTCGTGCGCGTCGATTTCAAGATTTCGACGAAGAAGAGAAGCAGCCCGATCAGCACGATCAGATCGCCGAGCGTCATCGAGAACACTCCGCCCGACATCATGCGGATCGAAAAAATTTGGATTGCCCAGGGATCGTCTCCGCCGCCGAATATGCCCAGAAGCCCAAGATTATAGAGGACGAAGGGTACGATCAGCAGCGGGATGGCACCGAACATCAGAAGGCTCCGGTTGGACAGCCTTCTCTAGTATGCGCTCGGCGTTCGCCGTCAAGAATTTTCGCACGCGACCGCGAACACGGACAAAGACCGTGCGTAATAACAGTACCAGCCGGTACGGCTGCATCCGGTACGGTTGCTGGCGTATTTGACAACAATTCGAGGGGCGATCATCTGCGCAAAACGCAGAAAGACCGGCGCGATGGCCGGTCCTTCGATAGTCCCAAACCGTCGAAAGCGTTCTCAGCTTTCCTTCGGCTCCAGAACCTGGCGACCGCGATACATGCCGGTCTTCAGGTCGATATGGTGCGGGCGGCGCATCTCGCCGGAATTCTTGTCCTCGACATAGGTCGGGGCCTTCAGCGCATCGGCCGAGCGGCGCATGCCGCGCTTCGACGGGGAGGTTTTTCGTTTCGGTACGGCCATGGATATGCTCCACTACATGGTCAAAATGCCCCGGCTGCCCTCGTGAAAGGGCCGCGTCAGGGCCGGAATCTGAGAAAGTCGGGTGCCTATACACGCCCTGCGCCGTTTTGGCCAGCGCCGTCGCGAATTTTTTTAAGCTATCGCAGACAGCCGACATAGGCGCCGGACCGACCGGCGCGCCGCTCGATCAGCGAGGCCAGCCGTCTCAGCCCCGGCCCGGGCTTCGCCGGGTTGCGGGCGATCGGGTTCGGCAGGGTGACGGCAAGCAGCGCCGCCTGGCGACGCGACAATCGTTTTGCCGAAACCCCGAAATGATGCTGGGCGGCGGCCTCGATGCCATAGATGCCCGGCCCCCATTCGGCGATATTGAGATAGATTTCCATGATGCGCCGTTTCGACATCACCATGTCGACATAGACAGCCAGCGGCAGCTCGACGACTTTCCGCACCGAGCCCAGCGGCCGCGACCACAGATAGAGGTTCTTGACGCTCTGCATGGTGATGGTCGAGGCGCCGCGCGTCATCTCGCCGGCCAGCGCGTCGTCGACGACGCCCCTCAACTCGCCAAGGTCGATGCCGCGATGGAAACAGAACTGCCCGTCCTCCGACATGATGACCGAATGCGCCAACGCCGGCGCCACATCGTCGATCGAGACCCAGCGCCGGTCATAGCCGGAAAACGTCGCCAGATCCTTCAGCATCAGGGTCGATACCGGATGCACGAACGGCGGCAGGTACAGAATGGTCAACACCAGCGGCATCAGCGCCAGCACCACGGCGATGGTGATACCGCGCCGGACCCAGTGCCGAGGCCAGCGTTTGAGACCGATGCGATTGCCGCGTTTCGGCCTCACCATGTCCAGCCCTTCGGTTTCGTGATCGACGATCGGTTCCGCCAAGCCGCTCAATCCATGCTGCTCCCTGCCCCCGGCATAATGGCGCTTGGCTTCTTGCGCAACGTCTGAGTGTCGGCTACCCGTCCCCGGCATGGCGAAAGACGATCAAATACCGTTCGAGGCAGCGCTTCTCGCACGCACAGGGCCGATCGAGGCGCTGCTCAGGCGGTTGCTCGACGACCGCCCGCTTTCAGGCGAGATCGCGCGGCCGCAGCGTCTGATGGAGGCGATGCGCCACGGCGTGCTGAATGGCGGCAAGCGCCTGCGCCCGTTCCTGGTCATGGAAAGCGCCGCGCTGTTTTCCGCCGACGGCGAGGCGGCGCTGCGCGTGGCGGCGGCGCTCGAATGCGTGCATTGCTATTCGCTGATCCATGACGATCTGCCGGCCATGGACGACGACGATCTGCGCCGAGGCCAGCCGACCGTTCACAAGGCCTTCGACGAGGCGACCGCCATCCTCGCCGGCGACGCGTTGCTGGCGCTCGCCTTCGACATCATTGCCGACGAAGCGACAATGCTGCCTGCCGAACGGCGGGCGGCGCTGGTGCTGGCGCTGGCCCGCGCCGCCGGAGCCGGCGGCATGGTCGGCGGCCAGATGCTCGATCTCGAAGCCGAGCGTAACCGGCCGGAGGAAGCCGGCATCATCCGGCTTCAGGCGATGAAGACCGGCGCGTTGATCCGCTTCGCCTGCGAGGCGGGCGCAATTGTTGCCGGCGCGCCGGCGGCCGACAGTGAAAGACTGGCGGAATTCGGCTCGGCGATCGGGCTTGCCTTTCAACTTGCCGACGACCTGCTCGATCTGACGGCGGATGCGCGCCAGATGGGCAAGGCGACCGGCAAGGACGCAGCCGCCGGCAAGGCGACGCTGGTGGCGCTGCACGGCGCCAACTGGGCGCGGGACCAGCTTCAAGGCCTCGTCGACCAGGCCCACGCCTTGCTTTGTCCCTATGGCGAAGACGCCGTGCTTCTGAAGCAGGCAGCGGAATTCGTGGCGGCCCGCAACAGCTGACGCTGTTCCAAGCTGTACTCCCGCCCTATGGCGCGCCGTGCAGCCAAGGAGGGTTGGCGAACTGTTCGGCCAGGAAATCCACGAACACGCGCACGCGCGGCGACAGAATTCGGCCAGGCGGATAGACAGCGCAGATTGGCGCTCCGTCAGGATGATTGTATCCGGTGAGCAGCGCGGTCAGTCTGCCTGCCTTGATATCCGGCCCGACCAATATCTCCGACATGCGGATGATGCCTATACCGGCGAGCGCCAGCCGGCGTAGCGCTTCGGTGCTGTTGGCCTCTATCGGGCTGCGGATACGCATGCTTTGCAGACCGTCCGGGCCATCGAACTCCCAGATATTGAGACCGCCGCGTGCTGTGACGCCAAGACAGATATGACCTTGAAGGTCGTCTGGCGTTGTCGGCATGCCATGTCTTTCGAGATATCGAGGTGATGCGCAAATGACACGGCGATTCGGCGCCAGGCGCCGCACCACCAGCCTCGAATCGCTGTGTGCGGCAACGCGCACGGCGACGTCGGTTTCCTCAGCCAACAGGTCGACAATCGCATCTGTGAACATCAGCTCGAGCTCGACGGCCGGGTAGCGATCGATGAAGGCCGGCAACATCGGCACGATCAAGCGATGGCCGAAGGCGCTCGGAAGACTGACGCGCAGCCGGCCGCGCGGTTCTGCTCCGGGTTGAACTGCGATTTCAGCCTCTTTGATGTCGTTCAGGATGCGGCGAGCGCTTTCGGCATAGGTGCTGCCTTCCACCGTCAAGCTGATGCGCCGCGTCGAGCGCTGCAGCAAGCGCACGCCAAGGCGGGACTCAAGCCGACCGATGATTTTGCTGACGGCCGAAGGTGTCATCCGCAGCCGGCGTGCCGCTGCCGAGAAGTCGCCTTCCTCGACAACTGCCAGGTACACACCCATCGTCTCTTGCCGGTCGATGATATCTATTCCAATTCGTCACAGATGAACGGAAACTATCACCGATTATCAGCAGATGCGAACCATAATATGTTTTCCTCTTCAGCATGCAAAGGCTGGCGAGGAGGTGCCATGAGTTCAGAACACGTAAACCTGCGAGATGCTCACGACGTGCATCGGTGGGCACGTCGTCAGCGCAGCGCCGCAATTGGGCGGTGGTGTCTTTGGCTTATCCGCACGCTCAATCGGTCACGTCAAGGAACGGGAAAACGCTCCAGGCGAAGCAACGTCCGGGCTAGCGCAGCCGACCGATCGGGATGATTTCGGGCGATGCCGGAGCGTATGGCTCGCCACGCCAGTTGCCGAGCCATGCTTCGACGACCAGCCCGGTCTGGTCCAGCATCGGCGCAAGGCTTTCCTTTGTCGGGAAGGCGATTTTCGATTCGGCGCTGAGCACCCGTCCGCTGCCGGGTAATTCGTAATGGGTCGAGTAAGTGACGACACCGGTAGCGGGATCGCGGCGAAAATCGTTCCACGCTCTTACCGTGCCCAATTCGGGATGACTGAGTTCGCGTTGCGACCGTTCCGGCGTCCACTCGAGCCATTCCTGCGCGACTGGATTTCGCGTGTCGAAGATGAAGCGTCCATCGGGCGCCAGATGAGCGGCGATCGTGGCAAGCACCGCCTCTCGATCTTCTGGCGTGAGGAACACCTGGAAGGCGTGCCCGGTCAAAAGCACCAGATCGAAGCGTCGTCCGAGCCGGACGTTGCGCGCATCGGCCTCGACCCAGTCGACCCTCTGGCCGCCGGCTCTGCGGCGCGCGATATCGAGCATCGCCGGCGCCGGATCGACGCCGGTCACGCTGCGCCGATCGGCGAGCGCGGCAGCCAATTGCCCTGTGCCGCAGCCGAGATCGAGAACCGAGCCGGCATCTTTGGCGAAGCCGACGCAATAATCGAAATCCACACCGCCTTCGTTCTCGATGTCGTAGAACTGGACGAGATCTGGATCGCTGTAGAGACGGTCGGTCATGTAAGCCTATAGCTGAAGCGGTGGACCAGCAGAATTCGTGGAATAAAAGCGCAGCTTCGATGGTTTGTCGGGAAAATCAGTCGGCACCCATCACCGATTCCGCACCACAATGCATGCACCGCCGACGCTTTGCAGTTTCCGGCAGATGTTGTCGGCCTTGGCTTTGGAGTCGGCGCCGATGCGGACAGCATAGATGCCGCGCCTGCCGATCGGCGAGCGCACCCGGCTGACCACCGGATCATGGCCCTTAAGCAAGGCCGGAAACCGGCGCTTCACGCCAGTCCATTGATTGAGCGCCGCGGCGCGGCGGAAATTGCCGGCCACCTGCACGCCCCACGGCTTGACGTTGATCGACGCCATGGCCACGGTTTGGAACTTGATGACCGGCAGCCTGCGGCAGGCGACCGCGAAGCTCGCTTTCTTGTCGAGCGGCTGGATGCTGCCGGCATAGGCGGTGTCGGTGAACCTGTCGGCCGGCTCGCCCATGATGTCCAAAACGTAGTTTTCGGTCTCCATCGGCAGGAAGCCGCCGGAACTCAGCCAGCGCGACACCCGGCTTTCGCCGGCATTGTAGGCGGCGGCGGCCAGGCCCAGATTGCCAAAGCCGGTTTTCATCTCGGCGAGATATTTTGCCGAGGCCGGAATGGCCTGCTCGATATCGAAGGAATTGGCGAGGCCGCGTATCTTGGCGGTGCCCGGCATGAACTGGGCAATGCCTTCGGCGCCGACCGGACTGACCGCATTGGGATCGAAGCGGCTTTCCTTCCAGATCAGCCGGGCAAAGAAATCCTTGGGCAGGCCGTTTTGATCGGCATGCGCCTCGATGAGGTTGCAAACCCGGTCGAGCAGCCGCTGCTTGGCAGGGCGCGGCGGATCGGCGTGGACGGCTGTCGCCCAGCCCAGCCCACCAAGTAAAACACCAAGCAAAATCGGCGTCACCCAGGGGAAGCGCCGCATCGACCTACTCCGCCGCAGCCTTGCCAGGTTGCCCAAACCGCTGCTCGATATAGTCGGCGACCATTTTCTCGAAGTCGGCGGCGATCGAAGGGCCGCGCAGCGTCGCCGCCTTCCTGCCGTCGACGAATACCGGCGCCGTCGGCGTCTCGCCGGTGCCGGGCAGCGAAATGCCGATATCGGCATGCTTGGATTCACCCGGACCGTTGACGATGCAGCCCATCACCGCGACTTTGAGGTTTTCGACGCCGGGGTATTTTTCACGCCACACCGGCATGTTCTTGCGCAGATCCGCCTGGATGTCCTGCGCGAGTTCCTGGAACACGGTAGAGGTGGTGCGGCCGCAGCCGGGGCAGGCGGCGACGATCGGCACGAACTGCCGAAACCCCATGGTCTGCAGGAGTTCCTGCGACACTTGCACCTCGCGGGTGCGGTCGCCGTTCGGCTCCGGCGTCAGCGAGATGCGGATCGTGTCGCCGATGCCTTGCTGGAGAAGAATGCCCATCGCCGCGGACGAGGCGACGATGCCTTTCGAACCCATGCCGGCCTCTGTGAGGCCGAGATGCAGCGCGTGGTTGGAGCGGGTGGCAAGCTCGGTGTAGACCGCGATCAGATCCTGCACGCCGCTGACCTTGGCCGACAGGATGATCTTCTCGCGGCCAAGGCCGATCTCCTCGGCCATGCCGGCCGAAAGGATCGCCGACTGCACGATCGCCTCGCGCGTTACCTCCTGCGCGGTCAGCGGAAAGCCCTGGCGCTGGTTGTCGTCCATCAGCCTGGTCAAAAGCTCCTGGTCGAGCGACCCCCAATTGACGCCGATGCGCACCGGCTTGTCGTGCCGGATCGCCATCTCGACGATAGCTGCGAACTGCCGGTCCTTCTTGTCCTTGAATCCGACATTGCCGGGATTGATGCGGTATTTGGCCAGCGCCTCGGCGCAAGCCGGGTGGTCGCCGAGCAGCTTGTGGCCGATATAGTGGAAATCGCCGACCAGCGGCACATTGATGCCGAGCCGTTCGAGCCGCTCGCGGATGGCGGGCACGGCGGCGGCACTCTCGTCGCGGTCGACGGTGATGCGCACGATCTCGGAGCCGGCGCGATGCAGCGCCGCAACTTGAGCGACGGTCTGGTCGACATCGGCGGTGTCGGTGTTGGTCATCGACTGAACGACGACAGGGGCGCCCCCGCCGACCATCACGCCGCCGACGTCGACACCGACAGACGTGCGGCGCGAGAAGGGTGAAGAAAAATATCCGGTCATGGCCGGCTGCCCTTTGTTAGCGCCGAATTCCGGAATCGGTTTCCGGAAACAATCTGCGCAAAAATCAAAATAGAGCGTCCCTTGCGCGTCCGAAAGGAGGCGCGGCGCTATAGAAGGTCCCGGCATGAGGTGGAGGAGCAAAGATGGCTTGTCAATGGCGACAGGCAGGCAAACCTGTCAAATCGAACCGCCGGACAAACAAGGAAACGCTCCGGCGGCATTGGTTGCCACCGGAGAAGATGGTCGGGCAAAACGCGCACTATCCCCGCATGACCCCGAAACCGAAAGGATTTCGGAAAGGATCATGCGCCAAAATCAGAAGCACGACAGCGCCCTTTGCGCGTCCAAAGGACGCGCAGCGCCGTAGATGAGCGTCAGTGCGTGGTGGGTTTCGGTTTCGCCTTCAATTTCTCAATCTCGTCCTTGAGCGCCAGCTTGCGCCGCTTGAGATTCACGATTTCGAGGTCGTCGACCGATGGATGGTTCATCGCATCATCGATTTCGCGTTCGATGTCGCCGTGTTTCCGCTGCAGCTCATCAAGATGGGATGCAAGAGACATGATTGGTTCTCCCTTTCATGGTTTCCTCGATTGCAGCCGTCAAGGCGCGTCCCACCGCAATTTCGCTTCTGTGACGGCATAATGACAGTGTGCCACTATCGGGCACCGATGTCGAATGCTGCGTGGTAGCATTCCACGACAATACGAAATGTGGTATTGGCTGCGCGCCGGTGCAAGATACCTCCGGCCTTGCCCAATCAGGCCCATTTTTGGGCGCCGCAGACGTGCAGACGGTAAATAATGTCCGAACAGGAACAGGCCGATATCCGCCTCGAATATTCTCGGCTGAAGCAAGAACACGCCGATTTCGACGCGGCGATCAACGCGATGATCGCCATGGGCTGCGACCCTCTGCAGATCCAGCGCATGAAGAAGAAAAAGCTCTTCCTGAAAGACCGGCTGATGGCGCTGGAAGACCGGATCATCCCCGACATCATCGCGTGAGCGAATCCCACTTGCGGTCGCGACAAATCCTGCTCATCCCGTGATCGAAAGCCTCGCGGCGCGTTCGCGCAGCAGGGCGATGAGATCGCCGGTCTTTTCCTCGGAAGTGTCGATGGGAACCACCAGGCATATCGTCGCCTCGACCTTGCCGGCAGCTGAAAAGACCGGCGCGGCAAGGCACTTTGTATAGGCGTCGACAAGACCGGAGGTCACACAGTAGCCGGTAGCCCCGGCCGTAGCGATATCTTCTATGAAGTCGTCCAGCAGCAATCTGCGGCCATCCGGCAGGACGAGATCGTCTTCGGACACCATGTCTTCGATCACATCCCGTTCGAAACCGGCGAGAAGCAACCGCCCGGAAGCGGTCCAGGGAAGCGGTATCTGCAGACCCGTGGCCGAACTGATCCGGAACGGCCTGGTGCCCGGGCTTGAATGGACAATCGTGTAGCGGCCGCTTTGCAGCATGCACAATTCGGAGGTCTCGCCTGTCTCGCGCGAAAGATTGTCGACTTCTTGACGCCCTCTCCTGAGCAGGTCGTTGCCGCGCACATAGTCCATTCCGTAGAGATAAAGCTTCTTCCCGAAATAGACGCGATTGCCGTCGCCGGCCATTTCCAGCAGGCCCGCATCCACGAGCGAGCGCACAAGCGTGTAGATCGTCGAGCGCGGCGCATTCACTCCCTTGGCGAGATCGCCAATCCCGATCGCTCGCTGGTTCGCATGGAGAAACTCCAGGATATGGAGCACGCGGTTGAGACCCTTCTCGCGGGAGCCCGCAATCCTGTCTTCGTCCGGACCGGCGTCTGGCCGAACTGCCAAGCCATTGCCATCTTGCATTGCTGATTCCTGGTGTTAGTATCTGTCTCGTACAGGATACATGTGTCTTTTGTAAGAGACAATCCAGCAGATTACCGATGCATGTATCGGCAAAGGGGAACACAACACGAGAAGGAGGTCGCCGTGAACGACACATCCAAAAGACGTGATTTTCTGAAACTGGCCGGGCTTGCAACGGCCGGAGTGGTGGGCGCAGCGACAACAGTCGATGTTCAGAAGGCGGCGGCGCAGGCGGCACCGGACAGCCTGCTGCGCACCGTTCTCGATCGCGGCAAGGTGATCGTCGGCACCGGCAGCACCAACGCGCCCTGGCACTTTGAAAACGATGCCGGCGAACTGGTCGGCATGGACATCACCATGGGACGCATTCTTGCCAAGGGACTTTTCGACGATACGACCAAGGTCGAGTTCGTCATGCAGGATCCGGCCCAGCGCATTCCGAACGTGACCACCAGCAAGGTCGACATTTCGATCCAGTTCATGACCATGACCGCCCAGCGCTCGCAGCTGATCCACTTCTCCCGGCCCTATTACGTCGAAGGCATCGCCTTGCTGACCCTTCCGAACGCCGAAAACAAGACCTTCGACAAGCTGCTTGCCGGCGGTTCGGCGACGCGGGTTTCCATCCTGCAGAATGTCGATGCCGAGGCAAATGTGCACATCGTCCTGCCGGAGTCGCAGGTGATGCAGATAGACACGCAGGCCAACGTGCTGCAGGCACTGGAATCGAAACGCGTCGACGCTGCCGCCGTCGATCTGTCGACGGTTCGCTGGCTCGCCTCGCGTAATCCGGACAAATACTTCGATGCCGGCAAGAGCTGGTTTTCGATGCTTTACGGCGCCGCACTTCGGCAAGGCGACCTAGACTGGCTGACCTTCGTCAACACGACCTTCACCACCGCCATGTTCGGCCATGAGACGGCGCTCTACGACGCTGCATTCAAGGACTATTTTGGACAGGAGCCGCCGGCGCGCCATCCCGGCTTCCCGGTCATCTGATGCAAGCAGGCGGAAGGGCTCGCGCCCTTCCGCGGCTTATCGTCGACAGCCCTCGATATGACAGGGACACATGGGCTATACCCTGAACTTCAACCTGATCTGGCGGCATTTCGACAAGCTTTGGGGCGGGCTGCTGCTCAGCCTCGAGCTGGCCGTGATCTCCATCGCGATCGGCATCCTCATCGGACTGCTTCTGGCGGTCTGGTACGTGTCGGCCGGGCGTGCGGTGCGGACCGTCATCGCCGCCTATGTCGAGTTCATCCGCAACGTGCCGCTGATCCTGCTCGTCTATCTCGTCTTCTACGGCCTGCCGACGGTGGTTGACATCGCCTACAGCGCGCAGACCTCGTTCATCGCCACGCTGTCGCTCTATAGCGGCGCTTATCTGGTCGAGGTGTTCCGCTCGGGGCTCGAAGCGGTTCCGCGCGGACAGCTCGACGCCGGCAAGGCGATCGGCCTGACGCCATGGCAAAGGCTGGTTCATGTGCGCCTGCCGACGATGCTGCGCATAACGCTGCCCGCGCTTTCCAACACGTTCCTGTCGCTGTTCAAGGACACGTCCGTAGCGTCGGTCATTTCGGTGCCCGAACTCACCTACGGCGCCCAGTGGATCAACTTCAACACCTTCCGCATCGTCGAGGTCTACCTTGTGGTGACGGCAATGTATCTCTTGACCGGCTACGCGCTTCTTTTTGCACTTCGGCTTGTCGAGCGCCGGTTCAGGGCGGCGCACTAGGATGCTTGGCCAGATCGCCTATGCCTTGCCCTTCCTGGCCCAGGGTTTTGCCGTGACGCTATGGGTGTCGCTGCTGGTCGTGGTGTTGTCGCTCGTCGCCGGCGTGATGATGGGCGTCGGCCTTGTCTATGGCCCAGCTCCGCTGCGCTGGGCAGTGCGCATTTTCAGCGATACCATTCGCGGCATTCCGATCCTGGTGCTCATCTTCTTCGTCTATTACGGCCTGCCTGCCGTCGGCCTCCATCTGGAATCCTTCTGGGCAGCCGTGCTGGCGCTCACCCTGTTCAAGACGGCGCAGGTCATCGAGTATCTGCGCGGTGCGGTCGGTTCCATACCGAAGGGGCAGTCCGAAGCGGCGATGGCGATCGGGCTGACCTTTCGCCAGCGACTGGCCTACGTCATCTTCCCGCAAGCGTTCAGGCGTTTCCTGCCGCCATGGATCAATGGCGTCACCGATGCGGTGAAGGGCAGCGCGCTGGTCTCGCTGCTCGGCATCACCGACCTGATGCATGCCATCAACCAGGTCATCGGCCGCACCTACGAAGCGATGCCGCTCTACATCCTCGGCGCGGTCATCTACTTCGCCGTCAATTACGCGCTCTCCCTGGCCAGCCGACGGTTGGAGCGGCGTTTCTCCTTCATCCGGGAATAGCAAGATGCCCATCGCCACGCCCGCCAATCCGGCGCTTCTCGATGTCTCCGAGGTTTCCAAATCCTTTGGATCCGTCGCGGTCCTGCGCTCCGTCAGCCTGGAGGTGACGCGCGGCGAGGTGGTGACTGTCATCGGGCCTTCCGGCAGCGGCAAGACCACGCTGCTGCGCTGCGTCAACTTCCTGGAGAGCTACGACAGCGGCTCCATCCGCATCGACGGCAAGGAGGTCGGCTTCCGCGACACGGGAACACGCCAGCGCCGCAGCGAGCGTGACCTGGCGAAGATGCGGGCCGAAACCGGGATGGTGTTCCAGAGTTTCAATCTGTTTCCGCATCTGACGGCGGCCGGCAACATCATGCTTGGCCTGCGCAAGGTGCGCGGCAAGAGCAGTACCGAGGCCCGCGCCATTGCCGAGCACTGGCTCGGCCGGGTCGGACTTGCCCACAAGGCCGACAGCCTGCCGGCCGAGCTTTCCGGCGGCCAGCAGCAGCGTGTCGGCATCGCCCGCGCGGTGGCGATGGAGCCAAAAATCCTGCTCCTTGACGAGATAACCTCCGCGCTCGACCCGGAACTCGTCGGCGAGGTGCTCGAGGTCGTGCGCAGCCTGGCCGAGGACGGCATGACGATGGTGATGGTCACGCACGAGATGGCCTTTGCCCGCGATGCCTCGAGCCGCATCATCTTCATGGCAGATGGCGGCGTCAGCGCCGCAGGCCCGCCCGCCGAGATTCTGGGCGCGAACATCGACAATGAGCGTCTCCGCAGTTTCCTGGCGCGGTTTCGTGCCTCGCATTTCTGACATGACGGCGAAAGCTGTCGCAAGGAGCCTTTTCATGACGCCTTACATCCGGCTCGCCGAATTGGGCCTGACGCTGCCCGAGCCGCCGACGCCGATCGCCAACTTCGTCACCCATGCCGAAAGCGGACGGCTGATCTTCCTCTCCGGCCAAGGGCCATTGCGCGCCGACGGCACGCTTTGCACCGGCAAGGTCGGCGAGGACGTCACGGTTGAAGAGGCCTATAAGCATGCCCGTCTCACCGGTCTGAACCTGCTCGCCGTCATGCACGCTGCGGCAGGCGACCTCGGCCGCATCGTGCGCGTCGTCAAGCTGCTTGGCTTCGTCAACGCGATCCCGACCTTCAGCGACCATCCGCAGGTGGTGAATGGCTGTTCCGATCTTTTCGCTGCTGTCTTTGATAGTATCGGCGGGCACGCCCGTTCGGCGATCGGTGTCGGCTCCCTGCCGGGCAACATCACCGTGGAAATCGAGGCGGTCGTCGAGATCGCCGCCTGAAATCTACCAATGGGACCTCCAGAGATGAAAACCTGTTCCGCGAACGGCTCCAACACGACAATCCGCGAACGGCTCGGCCTTCGCCCGATCATCAATGTCTCCGGCACGATGACGGCGCTCGGCGCCTCGATCATCGTCCCGGAAGCGATCGCCGCCATGTCGGAGATCGCCTCGCAGTGGGTGGAGATGGACGATCTGCAGCGCGCCGCAAGCACGGTCGTCGCGCGCCTCACCGGCGGCGAGGCAGGCTTCATCACCGCGTGCTGCGCCAGCGGCATCACCATGGCCATTGCCGGCACGATGACCGGCACCAACCTTCTGGCGATCGAGCGGCTGCCGGACGACACCGAGGGCCTCAAGTCGGAGGTCATCGTCCAACTCGGCCACATCGTCAATTACGGCGCGCCGATCGACCAGTCGATCCGGCTCGCCGGGGCAAGCACCGTACCGGCCGGTACGGTCAGCGTGACGCAGGACTACCATGTGCGCGAGGCGATCCGCGATCGCACCGCGGCAGGTCTCTATGTCGTTGCCCATCACACGGTTCAATACGGCATGCTCTCGCTCGAGGAGTTCTGCGAGATTTGCCACGCCAAGGGCGTCCCGGTGATCGTTGACGCCGCCTCCGAATACGATTTGCGCGGCTTTCTCACGCGCGGCGCCGACATCGTCGTCTATAGCGGACACAAATTCCTCTCGGGACCGACAAGCGGCATCGTCACCGGGCGCAAGGATCTCGTGCGCGCCGCCTATCTGCAGAACCGTGGCGTTGCGCGGGCGATGAAGGTCGGCAAGGAAAGCATCGCCGGTACCATGGCCGCACTGGAGGCCTGGGAGCGGCGCGATCACGCCGGCATCCGCAAGCGGGAAGAAGCGGCGCTCGATCTGTGGAAGGGCGCATTGCAGGGCCTGCCGGGCGTCGCCGCGCATGTCATTCCCGATCCGACCGGCAATCCGCTCGACCGCCTGCAGGTGTTTGTTGCGCCCGAAAGCGGATTCACCGCCGCCGGCCTTGCCTCGGCGCTGGCGGCCGTTTCGCCACCCATTATCGTGCGCAACCACGAGGTCGAGCGCGGTCACTTCTTTCTCGACCCGTGCAATCTCCATCCCGGCGAGGCGGAAATCGTCGCCGAACGCCTGCGGGCCGTGTTGAGCGTGGCCGAGCGTCCGGCGGATGCGATGAAGTCGGCCCGCAAGGATAGCGCCGGCGCCTTGCGCTGGCCGGATTAGGTAATGATGGCGCCTCACGCCAGAACGCTTGCGCAGAGGCAGCACATCCTTGCCGTCGAACCCGAATTCCGCTAAGGCGCGCCTTTGCCGCCGGGAGCAGAAGCTTGGACGATCAACGCGCCGACGTCGCCATCATCATGGGCAGCCAGTCCGACTGGGCGACGATGCGCCACGCCGCCGAAACGCTGGAGGCACTGGGCATCCCGCACAAGCGGCTGATCATCTCGGCCCATCGCACCCCCGACCGGCTCTATGACTTCGCCAAGGGTGCCAAGGCGGCCGGCTTTCGGGTGATCATCGCCGGCGCCGGCGGTGCGGCACACCTGCCCGGCATGACGGCGGCGATGACGTCGCTCCCGGTTTTTGGCGTGCCGGTGGAATCGAAGGCGCTTTCCGGGCAGGATTCGCTGCTCTCCATCGTGCAGATGCCGGCCGGCATTCCGGTCGGCACGCTGGCCATCGGCAAGGCGGGCGCCACCAATGCCGCCCTTCTCGCTGCGGCCGTGCTGGCGCTGACCGACGAAAAGCTCGCCGCCCGGCTCGATGCCTGGCGCGCCGCCCAGACCGCCAAGGTCGCCGCCGAGCCCACGGACACGCCATGAGCCTGGCCGCCGGATCGACCATCGGCATCATCGGCGGCGGCCAGCTCGGCCGCATGCTGGCGATGGCCGCGGCGCGCCTCGGCTACCGCACGGTCGTGCTGGAGCCGCAGCCGGATTGTCCGGCGGCACAGGTCGCCAACCGGCAGATCACTGCCGCTTATGACGACACGGCCGCGCTCGCCGAACTGGCTGCAGTCAGCGACGTCGTCACTTACGAGTTCGAGAACGTTCCGGTCATGGCCGCCAGCGCGCTTGCCGTCACGGTTCCGGTCTACCCGCCGGCGCGCGCGCTGGAAGTAGCGCAGGACCGGGTGGCGGAGAAGAAATTCCTCAACGGCATCGGCATTCCCACCGCGGATTTCTGCCCCGTCGACAATGACGACGAATTGACGGCGGCGCTGAAAAAGTTCGACGGCAGCGGCATATTGAAGACGCGACGCATGGGCTATGACGGCAAGGGCCAGCGCGTATTCCGCAATATGGAAACAGGCGGCTTTGCCAGCACCTGCGAGGCGATGGGCAACGTGCCGCTGATCCTCGAATCCTTCGTCGCCTTCGAACGCGAGATTTCGGTGATCGCGGCGCGCGGCATGGACGGTTCGCTCGCCGCCTACGATCCGGCAGAAAACGTCCACCGCAGCGGCATCCTGCACAGCTCGACCCTGCCGGCCAGGATAGGGTCCGAAACCGCCGCTGCAGCGCGAGCGGCGGCAGCAGAGATACTTGCCGCGCTCGACTATGTCGGCGTCATCGGCATCGAGTTCTTTGTCCTTGCCGACGGCGCGCTGCTGGCCAATGAGATCGCGCCGCGCGTTCACAATTCCGGCCACTGGACGGAAGCCGCCTGCATCGTCTCGCAGTTTGAGCAGCACATTCGCGCCGTCGCCGGTCTACCGCTGGGAAATCCCGGCCGCCATTTCGACTGCGTCACGGAAAACCTGATCGGCGACGATATCCTGCGTGTCCCGGCCCTGCTCGCCGAGCCCGATCTGATGCTGCATCTCTACGGCAAGGCCGATGCGCGTCCCGGCCGCAAGATGGGCCATTTTACGCGAATGAGCCGCTACCGTTGAGGCTATTCGACGCGCCGCTCTAATGCGCGTCGCATTTGACCGGCCTTACGCGACGCGCTTTAGGTTGTTGTTTTATGCATGTCGTTATCGCAAGACCGCTGCGCACTTTTATGCGACATGCATTAATGCCGTCGATAGGGCAGAAACTCAAACTCCGCCACATGCTTGGTTGACACGGGCAAGGCTCCTCGTTTATGAGCCACGCACAAGTTGAGAGGCGCGCTTTCCGAGCGCGCCTTAATAATTCGGCCCAAGCGGGCGCAGACCGACGGGCAAGACCATGAAGATCAAGAATTCGCTCAAGGCGCTCAAGGCGCGTCACCGCGACAACCAGCTGGTTCGCCGCAAGGGCCGCGTGTACATCATCAACAAGACCGCTCCGCGCTACAAGGCGCGCCAGGGCTGAGCCTTTTCGCGTTGGGGCGGCCTGCCTCAGCGCCTGCATGATGTACCGCATCGACCCAAAAATCGGAATCGATTTTCGGAAAACACGATGCGAGGAGTTCAAAATGCTGGAGCGTCCTTTACGCGTCCAAAAGGACGCGTGGCGCTCTAATACCGGCCTGCCGGCCCTTTCACGCTAAATTCAGTTTGACGATCCGCTGTCCGGGGTTAGATTCCGGTCATGCGGATTCATTTTGCATTCTTCGCGGCGCTTTTTCTTTTCGGTGTCGCCCCGCTTCCGGCTCAGGTGGAAGACCCGGTCACCCCTCCGGTTGCCGCGACCAGGGAGGAAAGGCTCGACCAGCTGTTTGTCGACCTGAAGCGCGAGCGCAATGAAAAAGCCGCCGAGCGCATCGCGGCGCGCATCTCGCACGAGTGGTCGCAATCCGGCAGCGCCTCGATCGACCTGATGATGCAATGGTCGCAAAAGGCGGCCGAAGACAAGAAGTTCGACGTGGCGCTCGACTTCCTCGACCAGGTGGTGACGTTGCAACCGGCCTATGCCGAAGGCTGGAACCGGCGCGCCACCGTACATTTCATGATGAATAACTTTGGGAAATCAATGGCGGACATCGACCGCACGCTGCAGATCGAGCCGCGCCATTTTGGCGCGCTGTCCGGCCTGGCGCAGATCATGGCGGTAACCGGCCACAAGCAGTCGGCGCTGGAAGCCTGGCAGCGCGTGCTCAGCATCTATCCGATGATGCGCAGTGCCCAGGATCAGGTCGGCACGCTTTCCGAAGAACTTGCCGGCGAAGGGATATGAGGTTGGCGGACAATTCCACTTGAGTGAAAGTCTTTTTAGCTAGACTGTGAACTAATTTCGCTCCGGTCCGTACCTCTCTCCATGAACCCGATCTACGTCGCGCTCGCCTTCCTCCTGGCGCTTGTGTTCACCCTTGCAGGTGTCACCCGCGCCGGTTCATGGCTGATCGAGCGCCGCAATCCGCCGATCGGCGACTTCGCGGATATAAACGGTGCCCGCATCCACTACGTTCACATTCCGGCCGGGGAAAACGCCGAACTGCCGCCGATCGTCTTTATCCACGGCGCCAGCGCCAATCTCAGGGATCAGATGCTGCCGTTGAGGCCCTTGCTGGAAAGCCGTGCCGAGATGCTGTTCTTCGACCGCCCGGGTGCAGGCTGGTCGGCGCGCGGCCCCGGCAACAACGAGACCCCATCGGCACAGGCCAGCACCATCGCAGCGCTGATGGACCATCTCGGCATCAGGAAAGCCATCATCGCCGGCCATTCCTTCGGCGGCTCGGTGACCACCGCCTTCGGCCGCGAGCATCCCGACAAGACGCTCGGCCTGGTGTTCATGGCGCCTGCCACCCATCCCTGGCCGGGCGGCGCGACCGCTTGGTACTACAATTTGACGACCATTCCGATCGTCGGCCGGCTTTTTTCCGAAACGCTGACCTATCCGTCGGGAACGCTGCAGATGAATGCCGCCACCGCCTGCGTCTTTGCCCCCAACAAGGTGCCGGACTTCTATGTCGCCGAGGTCGCGATCCCGCTGGTGCTTCGGCCGAACGCCTTTCGTGCCAACGCCACCGATGTTGCCGGGCTTTATCGCTACACGCTCGATGCCGCACCGCACTACCGCGATATCAAGGCGCCGACCGTGGTCATCTCGGGCGACCGCGACAAGGTGGTCTATGCAACGATCCATTCGGTCGGCCTCGTCCGCGATATCGCCGGGGCCGAACTGGTCTGGGTCCGCAATCTCGGCCACAAGCCAGACTGGATAGCACCCGATCTCGTTGTCGGCGCGATCGAAAAGGTCGCCGGCAGGGACGTGGACCTTCAGGCAATGGCGAAGGCCGTGGAAACCAGGATTGCCGGCGACACCTACGGTGCCGGCAAATGCGCCGACATCAAAGCCCCGGAAGCCGAACTCGCGCCAATTTAGAGCAACCGAAATCATTCGAAGCGACGGCCAAGCCTAGCGGCGGGCCTGCACGTCCGATCCGACATAGGCGATGCGCAGCATGTTGGTGGAGCCGGGCGTCCTCAACGGCACGCCGGCGGTGATGATGACCCGGTCGCCGGGCTTGCCGAACCCCTCGTCCAAAGCGATGCGGCAGGCGCGGTCGACCATGTCGTCGAGGTCGATGGCGTCGGGCGAGACGACGCAATGCGTGCCCCACAAAAGCGATAGCCGCCGCGCCGTGTTGACGATCGGCGACAGGGCGACGATCGGCACCTGCGGCCGCTCGCGCGCGGCGCGCAGGCCGGTCGTGCCGGACGCCGTATAGCTGATGATCGCCGACAGTTTCAGCGTCTCGGCGATTTCGCGGGCGGCAAGCGAAATGGCGTCGGCGCCGGTCGCTTCCGGCTCCGAGCGCTGCGCATTGATGATGCCGGCATAGGTCGGGTCGGTTTCGACCTTGCTGGCGATGCGGTTCATCATCGCCACCGCCTCGACCGGGTAGGCGCCGGCCGCGGATTCGGCCGAGAGCATGATGGCGTCGGCGCCTTCGAACACGGCGATCGAGACGTCCGACACTTCGGCGCGGGTCGGCACCGGCGCGGTGATCATCGATTCCAGCATCTGCGTGGCGATCACCACCGGCTTGCCGGCGCGGCGCGCGGCGCGGGTGATCTGCTTCTGGATGCCGGGCACGGCTTCGAGCGGCATTTCGACGCCGAGATCGCCGCGGGCAACCATCAGTGCGTCCGAAAGTTCGATGATCTCGGCCAGCCTGGCGACGGCTTGCGGCTTTTCGATCTTGGCCATGATCAGCGCCCGGCCGCGCGCGATCTTGCGCGCTTCCGCCAGATCCTCCGGCCGCTGCACGAACGACAGCGCCACCCAGTCGACGCCGGTGGCCAGCACAGCATCGAGATCGCTGCGGTCCTTTTCGGTCAGCGCGCCGACCGGCAGGTCGGTGTCGGGCAGGCTGACGCCCTTCTTGTCGGAGATGCTGGTGCCGGCGACGACGGTGCAGACGATCGCCTGTCCGTCGCTCTCAACCGCCTTCAGCTCGAGCTTGCCGTCGTCGATCAAAAGACGGTGACCGGCCTCGACCGATCTCAGGATTTCCGGATGGGGCAGATAGACCCTGGTCGAGTTGCCGGGCTCGGGATTGTCGTCGAGCGTGAAGGTCTGGCCGAGTGTCAGCGTCTCCTTGCCGTTGGCAAACTTGCCGACCCGAAGCTTGGGTCCCTGCAGGTCGGCGAGAATGCCGATCGGCCGGCCGACCGCTTTCTCGACGGTGCGGATGCGACCGACAAGTGTGCGCATCAATTCATGATCGGTGTGGCTCATATTGATGCGAAACACGTCGGCGCCGGCTTCGAAAAGCTTCTTCAGCATGTCCTCGGAGGAGGAGGCCGGACCGATGGTGGCGAGTATCTTGACCTTGCGGCTGCGTCTCATTGACTGTTTGTTCCCGGAGCGGCTGGAACGCCCCCCGTTGCGGGGTCATCGGTCAGCTGGACCATCCAGCTTGCCTGCTCGCCCGTGTCATATTCCTGGAATCCGGCGCGCTGGAAGCCCCGGGCGACGCAATCGCTAACGCCGGCGATCTTGAACTCTTTTTCGGCCACGCACATGTTGATCGGACCATCCCAGCGCCCGCCGCGCTCGGCGTCTTCTGCATAAAGATAGTAAAATCTTGATGACAGCGGCCCTTCGATCAACGTCTTGCAGCTCGATCCCTCGATGTGCCACCAGCCTTCGGTGATCCAGCCGGCCTTGGCGCGATAGCCGATGCCGACGCCGACCAGGTTCTGCGTGGCGTTGCAGACACGGAAATCGGCGCGCGCCGGCGAGGCAGCAACCATCGCGGCGAGGCCCACAGCGAAGGTCAGGAACGGCATGGCGAAGGCATAGCGCACACGCGGCCTGCCGGCGGAACCCATCCTGAAACCTCTCAAGAACCACATTTGCATCTCTCAACGCCCCTTTTCGGAAAAGTCCGGGCGCATGTCAACGCGCCCTTTTGCTCAATTCCAATCGATTTAGAAAGGCCTCTAGCGCACGGTCAGTCGCCTTCTGCCAGATTTCCGCAGAAACCGTGGCCAAACGACGGCATTGCGTAATCGTCCCCTTCGTGGAATGAGGATACCATCCTCCCCCGAAGCCAGCGAACAGACCATTTCCCGCCGATGACCCGATCCACAGTTTTCGCGCCTTTCGACGTGGTCGAAGGCGATCGCAAGCGAGGCATCGTGCTCCTGGCCGATCACGCCCGTCGCGACCTGCCGGAAGAGTATGGCAGCCTCGGCCTGCCGGCGGCGGAATTCGACCGCCATATCGCTTACGACATCGGTGTCGAGACGGTGACGCGTGAACTGGCCGCTTTGCTCGGCGTGCCGGCGGTACTCGCCAATTTTTCGCGGCTTCTGATCGATCCCAATCGCGGCGAAGACGATCCGACACTGATCCGCCAACTCTATGACGGCACCGTCATTTCGGGGAATTATCCACTTACTGTGAAAGAACGTGAAAGGCGGCTCGACCGCTTCTATCGACCCTATCACGATGCGGTCGGCGCGATGATCGCCTCGGTGGCGCAGGCTTGCGCAAACGCTCCCTTTATCCTTTCGGTGCATTCCTTCACCCCGTTCATGCAGGGGTTCGTGCGCCCTTGGCGTGTTGGCATCTTGTGGGATCGCGACGACCGGGTGGCGCGACCGCTGATCGACATGCTTGCGAAGGACAAAAGCCTCATCGTCGGCGACAATGAGCCCTACGACGGCGCGCTGCGCGGCGACACAATGTTCAGACATGCCATCGTCAACGGATTTGCCCATGCGCTGATCGAAATCCGTCAGGACCTAATCGCCGATCGGCAGGATGCGGTCGCCTGGGCCGAACGGCTGGCGCCGATCGTTGACGCGATCAATCGCCGTCCCGATATACATCGGGTCAAACGATTCGGCTCGCGCACCGGGCCGCTCTAAGGAGGCCCAAGGAGGCCAAGAACACATGACCGAACTCAGCGACGAGCAGAAACGCGATTTCGAAGCCGCTGCCTTCCGCCGACTGGTCGCGCATCTGCGCGAACGCACGGACGTGCAGAACATCGACCTGATGAACCTCGCCGGCTTCTGCCGCAACTGCCTCTCCAATTGGTATCGCGATGCCGCCGAGGCCGAGGGTGTCGATCTCAGCAAGGACCAGTCGCGCGAGATCATCTACGGCATGCCCTATGCCGAATGGCAGGCGCTCAACCAGACCGACGCCTCCAATGCCAAGAAGGCCGAGTTCGAGGCAAGACGCCCCAGGGATCACTGAGACGACGATCCCGAAAAGTGGAAACCGGTTTTCGGGTAAGATCGTGGTCGAACAAAGCCCGACCAGATCGGCTTCATCAACCTGGGTTCAAGCGAGCCGTTTGGCCCAAGCATTTTTCAAGAACGAGCGCTTGACTGCAAATTGAATCGATCTAATTTGCCACGCGAAGCCATTTTCGGACCGGATTCTACATTATGGACACGCTAAACCGCATGCAGGCCGCCATTCGTGGACGATGGGCCGTGGCGGCCATCTTCCTGGCCAATGGCTTTCTGACCGGCGCCTGGGCGCCGCAAATCCCGGTGGTGCTGACCCGGCTGGATATCAGCAAGTTCACGCTTGGCCTGCTGATCCTGCTGTTCGGCGCCGGCGCGGTCACAGCGATGACCTGGTGCGGCCACCTGATCTCCAGGCATGGGTCGCGCACCGTGCTGCGCTGGTTCGGTCTCATCGGCAGCTTCGGCCTGCTGGTTGTGGCGCTGGCTCCCAACGTGCCGCTGGCGGCCATCGCCATGTTCATCTTCGGCGGTTCGATCGGCGGCATGGATGTCGCCATGAACGCCAATGCGGTCACGGTGGAACGGCGCTTGTCCCGGGCCATCATGTCGTCCTCGCACGGCTTCTGGAGTCTTGGCGGTTTCGCCGGCGGCGCTTTCGGTGGCCTCGCCATCCAGAATTACGGTCATCTCGCCCATGCGACGGTGGTGACGGCTCTCGCTTTCGCCGTGGTTGCAGTGGCAGTCCGCTACCTGATCGCCGAGGACAAGGCAGTCAAAGCATCCTCGGGGGTAATCGGGCATCGCAAATTTGCGCTGCCTGGAAATCCGCTGGTCTATCTGGTCGGGCTGATGGCGCTGATGACGATGATCTCCGAGGGTGCGGTGCTCGACTGGGCAGCGCTTTACCTGCAACAGGAACTCGGCACCGACCTCGCCGTAGCTGGTTTGGCCTACGCCGCCTTTTCCGGCGTCATGGCCGTCATGCGCTTCGTTGGCGACGGGGTCCGCAACCGTTTCGGCGCCGTGACGACACTGCGCGTTTCGGCGCTTGTCGCCGCTGCCGGCATGCTGGTGGCGGGTCTGGCGCCCTCGCCCTGGCTCGCCATCTCAGCTTTTGCCTTTTGCGGCTTCGGCATCGCCAATATGGTGCCGATCCTGTTTTCGGCCGGCGGCAACCAGGAAGGCATGTCGTCCGGCACCGGCATGAGCGTCGTCACCACAATGGGCTATTCCGGCATTCTGGTGGCGCCGTCGGCAATCGGCTTCATCGCCGAGCATTCAAGCTTCGGTCCGATCTTCGTCGCTTTGTCGGGACTGCTGGTCGTCGTATTCTTGATGGCCGGGCTCGCTCACCGCGCCGAATTCGCGCATGACGCGGCCCCGGCCGAATAGCGCTTCAACTCCTCATAGAGGAAATCCGCGACACGGCGGATGCGCACGCTGGTGCGCACGTCGCGGTGCATGGCCGAGAGTTGTCGCGATCGCAAAGGACCATGCCAAAGATCAAATGCTACAGCGCTGTGAGTCCAAAAGGACGCGCAGCGCTGTAGCTTTCGTCCGCACCAATCTCCGGGTCAAATCCTGCCCATCAGCAGCAACACCAGCAGCACGATCAGGATGACGCCGACGATGCCGGAGGGACCATAACCCCAGGAACGCGAATGAGGCCATGCCGGCACCGCGCCGATCAGAATGAGGATCAGAATGATGATGAGAATGGTGCTGAGCGTCATGAGAAACTCCCCGCTTTGAGGCATTCCATGACAGGACAATGCAAAAGGCCGCTGGGTTGTTCCCGGCGGCCTTTTCTACCTGGGCTGAAGGGAGCG
Organism: Mesorhizobium sp. WSM4819; assembly: GCF_055811215.1. Taxonomy (NCBI): domain Bacteria; kingdom Pseudomonadati; phylum Pseudomonadota; class Alphaproteobacteria; order Hyphomicrobiales; family Phyllobacteriaceae; genus Mesorhizobium; species Mesorhizobium sp. WSM4819. The sequence goes on along the minus strand of NZ_JBVVQO010000035.1, from coordinate 338 downwards.
ACCTATTCGGCGGCCTTCGGGAAGTCAATCGCCGGCTCGTCGAGCAAGCCCGGCCCTGCGGAGGTCTCCATTGTCGCATCGGCTGGCGTCCCGCGCCGGAACACCCGACGGAAGAATGCATAGAAGCGGCTGTTCTTGCTGCGCGTGAACACCATCAGCATCGACGGTGTCACCACCAGAGTCAGCAAGGTGGCGAAGGACAGGCCGAAGACGATCGCCGAGGACAGTGAAATCCACCATTGCGTCGACGGCGCGTTGATTGTCGTCTCGTGATGGAAGATTTCGAGACCGAGGCCGAAAGCGATCGGCAGCACGCCGAGGATCGCCGACACCGCCGT
>NZ_JBVVQO010000034.1:0-76979 GCF_055811215.1 Mesorhizobium sp. WSM4819 | reverse complement strand
GCTCTACGATGGACCCCCACCCCTAACCCCTCCCCACAAGGGGGAGGGAGACTTCCGTTGGCGCTGACCTCGGCAAATTGCCTGCCTCCGGCGCCAAAGGGAAAGTAAAGGCGCGCGGCAGCGTTCCCTCCCCCTTGTGGGGAGGGTTAGGGTGGGGGTCCATCGTAAGGCGAAAGCCTCGGCCCCTCGCCCGTCACTATACGGGGAGAAATGCCCGGCAGGGCAATGAGGGGCGGCGCCAACGCCAGGAGCAGGCTGAATTCAAACCCGAAGCGATTGCCGTGAACACCGGCATTAACCAAATGGACGGCGTCATTGGGTTAGGCTAGTTTCCCACTCGTTTCAGCAACAGCTTACCTTCAGAATGTCCAAACCGCGCCACTTCCCGCTCATCAAAAAATTTGTCGCGGTGTTTGCGCTGCTGGTGCTGGTCGCCGGCTGCGCGACGACGCCGACGGAGACCATGCTGGCGGTGCCGGCGCCGGCGCAGAAATATGCGGCTGTCGTCATCGACGGCAGCAGCGGCAGGACGCTGTTCGAGGCCAACTCGACGGCGCCGCGCTATCCGGCGTCGCTGACCAAGATGATGACGCTTTATTTGCTGTTCGAGGCGTTGGAGCAGGGCCGCCTAGCCAAGACGACGCTGATCCCGGTGTCGGCCAACGCCGCCAGGCAGCCGCCGACCAAGCTGCGCTTCAGGCGCGGCGAGACGATCGACGTCGAATCGGCGATCCGGGCGATCACCGTCAAATCGGCCAATGATGTGGCGGTCGCCGTCGCCGAATATCTCGGCGGCAGCGAAGCGGCGTTCGCCGCGATGATGACGGCCAAAGCGCGCCAGATCGGCATGCGCAGCACCGTGTTCCGCAATGCCTCTGGCCTGCCGGACGCCGGCCAGCTGACGACGGCGCGCGACATGGCGGTGCTCGGCATGGCGCTGCGCGCCCGCTTCCCGCAGCATTTCCACTATTTTTCGGAAAGCGGCTTCATGTTCCGCGGCAGGCTGGTGCGCGGCCACAACGACATGCTCGGCCGCGTCCGCGGCGTCAACGGCATCAAGACAGGCTATATCAGGGCCTCAGGCTTCAACATCGTCACCTCCTACGACGCCGACGGCCGCCGGCTGATCCTCGTGGTGATGGGCGCCGACAGCGCGCGCCAGCGCAACGACCATGTCGAAGCGCTGATCCAGCGCAACCTGTCGCCGGCGTCGAACACGACGACACGGCTGTTGTATGCCGGGGAGCAGTGAGGGGTGGCAGTGATGGGGGGCGAGCTCGTGCTAGGTGTGGGCGATCCGTGTCAGTTTCAGCTTGACAGGTGACGGCAGGTATGCTAGGAATTTATTCACAGTGCTGATTTGCGCCAACGACCCGCCCGCAGAGGCGGGTTTTTCATTTCAGGCTTCGGCGCCATTCTTCCTGATAAAACCGCAGGTTTGCCGGCCTGCGGGCTTGCTTCTCACATCTTCGAGGGTCATTGGCAGGCTCTAGATCGTGGGCCGCAGTGGAATGACCAATCCGGAAAATGCGTTATTCCGAGTTCGCAGCCCTGCCGCCGACCACTTGCCCGTTGAAGCCTGCGCCTGCTTCCGCTAAGAAGCCGTGGCTGGCCGGTTTACCGGCTGGTTCGTTTTCCGGATCGTCGATCCTGAAAGCACCCGTAGCTCAGCTGGATAGAGCGCTGCCCTCCGAAGGCAGAGGTCACAGGTTCGAATCCTGTCGGGTGCGCCAAAATTTTTTTGAATCAATAGCTTAATTGCGGCCTTTGACGCCAAGCTTGTCATTTCCCAAAAGCTGGCACTGAGCTCGCCAACCGCTAGATTGGCCTCAATGTTGCAATGTTTATATAGCTAGTCAGGATTTTCTTTCCTCACTAAGGATTAGCCCATTCTGAACGAAAAAAACTCAATGAAAAGGCACTTAAGGTCAAATCCTGACCGTTGAGCGACAAGCCCGGAGCGTTGCTTATGGCGTAGTAATGGGACACATACCCTTTGGCGAGGAAACTCTCTGGATATCCGCATTAGAAAAGCCAATTCGTCATCAACGTCTCCGTTGGGCGTCACATGTGACACCGTCCCAGGCACAGCATGCCTTAGCCGGACGACGGCCAAAGTTTTCGCCGGTCAGGCGAATCTTGACAAGCGAAGCGGCTATGCAGCGGCCGGGATCTTAGTAAACTTAAAAAGATCTTCTCTAAATTGCTTAGCATAGTCAGATTGCGCCACCTCTTTAGCCAAAGGGACTTCCCATGTAGGGCTAATTCTGTAGGCATGCTGCATGTGCTTCAGCGCTATCTTTCCGTCAGCAAGGCGCCACTTCGTCGTCGTTTTGCCGCTCGCGTCCATTGTTTCCATATGCACGACGACGTGCTCCTGAACCTTATCGAGTTCGGCTTTGAAGGTCGGCCAGTCGCAGTTGCCCTTGAGAACCCGGTCTTCCAGGAGCTGCAAGATTTCCGCGTCGGACCTCTCCGTCGCGTGAGTGCCTCCGAGCACCCCAGATATTTTCCCCTTCGCATGCAAAAGGTAGCTTGCATACTTACACAAGGCTCCCATGAACTGGCGCTCCACGATTGATGAAACCTTCTGGGCAATTTCTGCTGGCTTCTTTTTGCCCAGCTCGGCCAAGGTTTCCTGATCAACTATGTAGGCTACGATATTCGTCTGGCGCAGAAGGATGTTTTCGGCTTCATGGTCGGCCAGATAGAGGACGCCCTCGGGTTCATCGAGCGAAAAGATTGCAGCATTGGATTTGACAAAGTGCTCGAACCCATCAGTTTCTGGGACTGCGGCCTCGCCGTCTAGCAAAGCGTAGACCTGTGGATTGTCCTTACGGTATTTCACAACATACGCCTTCGCAGGCCCGCAACCCTTGCCCTTCTCCGGGGGCGTCTCGAACTGTATGTGCTCATTGTAGCCAGGGCCCACAATTGTGCGGAAGAGGTTAGCATCGCTATCTGACTCGACATAAACGATGACCTTGCGAACATAGCGATGCCGGAGCGCGGTCGTATCCTTGAGCGCAGAAAGATCGGGCATTTAGAGGATGTCCGTCTCGATCAGATAGCCACCCTTGATTAAAGCCTCTTCCTTCGTCTCGAACCTATAGAGATCGATCAGATCAAGGTTGTGCGTCGTAAAGATCATCGTTACAGCCGGATAGGATCTAAGAAGGTCTTTCAGCGCCTCGAACATCCTGCTCAGCCACCGGGTATGGAGATGGATCTCAATTTCGTCGATGAGCACGATCGTGTTTGATGTCATATGGGTGAGCGTACGAGCCAGAATGTGCAGCATGGCGCGTTCTCCGTGGCTGAGTGCACTGAGGGGATGCAGGCCGTGTCGCGTCTTCACATAGGATCGAAGCTCTTCGCGATGAGGACGCTGAATTCGTTTGTCCGGAGAATCGTGAAAGACTAACCGGTTCACGAATTCCAAAAGGTCATCGACGCGCCTGTCCCGCTTGTCCGTTTCCTTTGCGGCCAACCACTCGAGCCAAACCAGCACGTTGTCGATTGACGTGCCCCATTCCGGTCCGTCGGAACTGAAGTAGACCGCCGGCTGATAACCCCAGTGGTCCGGTCTAGTGACCGCCTCGTGCCGGTTGGGGGCGACGACGCGCCGATCGGCAGGGAAGTAGAGAACGGACGGCATGTTCTGCGACAGTCCGAATAGCTCAGTCGGCGGCGCGTTCAAACTCTGCCGTACCGCTAGATGCAGCAGTATCCCAAGCTCATTCGTACCAGCCAGTCGTTCGACGGTCGGTCCGTTGGCCGAAAGCCCGAGCTTCGCCCATGTGCCGGTCCCAGCAAGTCTCTGGAGGTCGATTTCCGACAATGGGTCCAGCGGTTCCTCGCTGCCGGTCCAGAGCGACAAGACCATTGTCTGGGACTGGCCATCTACTATCCAAGAGGTGCGAATGTCGAGCTGAGCGCGACCCTTGTACGCACCCTCGGCAAACTTTCCCGTCGGCTCGGAGTTTAGAAGACCGTAAATCCCAAAAATGGTTTCAAGCACCGTCGTCTTGCCGAAGCCGTTCGCGGCTAGGATCATGTACATGCTGGCGGCGTCGGTCGTGCCGGCCTCTGGATCGTCGGTGTCTGCACCCATGATGTCGAAGGTTTGCCTCCCTTGGCGGAAGGGACCGAGATCATCAAGAGTCAATCTGACCAATTTCCATTCGGCGACAATTAGGTCGGTCATCTACCCCACCGCTCCACTTATGTCCGACGGCTGAATTCTCGGGCCATGTGCTCGCACGAGGGAACGGCCGCTGAATTTGACCAGCATATCACCACGACCAAGCAGCTTTTCAGCCCCGCCGTCATCGAGGATTATGCGAGACTCCGCCCCCTTCTGAACCGTCAGCGCCACCCGACTCGGAACATTGGATCGCAGCATGCCGGGGAAAGTCGCGGCCTCCGGTCTCTGAGTCGCCAGCACCAGATGAATGCCCGCGGATCGCGCCTTCTGAGCCAGTCGGATCAAAGGGATTTGAACATCATCCAACTGCATGAACAGGTCGCCAAGTTCATCGATTACCGCGACGATGCGCCTCAACTCGGAGCCCGCTGCCTGCGCTTCTGCCAAATCGCGAACTTCCAGTTCGGCAAAGGCATCCTGACGACGATTCATTTCCTCTATCAACGCGTTCAAAGCGGTCAACGCATCGCCTGCGGACGTAACTATGCCGCCAGCGAGCAGGTTCTTAAGCGCTTTGTAGCCGGCGAACTCTACTGCTTTTGGATCGATGAGCAAAAGGTCGGGAACTTGGCGGCTGGCGAGAAGCGAGAGAAGGATCGCGTGCAATGTCATACTTTTGCCGCTGCCCGTGGTGCCGCCCAGGAAAAGGTGTGGCGCCTCCGCCAAGTCAATGAGCATAGGGGCGCCTAGAACATCGGTGCCGAGGCAGATCGGGAGGATCATCTCCTTGGCCTGGTCCGAGCGCAGCGATCCCTTGACATCGTCCCAGTCAACAGTCCGCCACTGGTTCGCCGGACGTGGGATATCCACCCAAACCTGTCTCTCAACTGAGGCGCTGGAAACGGTCGCTGCACGGTCTCCGAGACCCAACCCGAACGCCAGCTTGTCCTCGCCTCGCTTTAGCCGGCTCAGATCGTCCAGAAGCGGGAGCTGGTATGTGAACCGGGAAAGCCTTGGACCCTGCGCGGTCCCGACGAGACGGCCGTCAACCCCCATCTCGGCCATTATCCTCGTCACCTGCTCTCCGAGCTCGTTCGCGAGCTCTTCGCTTTCAAGTCCTTCCGTGAACATGTCTTGAAGCAGGTAGCGGTTGAAATCGGTGCCAGGCGTCCACTCCGCAGCCAGAGTGGCGAGTCCTCGACGCACGTGCCGTTGCAAGGCCGCATGAAAAGCAGTCTCGTCTGCGAAAAGATCCTGACCCTCATACGCCGAGATCATCGCGCGGTAGACGTCGGAGTAATCGTCTTCCCCTGGCTTGGTCTCGCCGATCAATTGGGCCGGGTGCATCTGGATACCCTCCTCCTGCGTCGACAATACTGGATAGATGTCAGGATCCGGAGGGGTCGGTAGTTGAAGCGAGCGTGCTAATCCCAGTCGGGCAATAGTCCAATAGTCGAGCCCTGGGCGTCGCCATCCCTCGGTCATCACCAGCTCGATGAACTTCTTGTCTTTCTCGGTCAGTTGAACGCGTGCAACCATCAGATTTTCACCAGCGGTTCGGGGTCGACGCTGGCCGCGTCACCGCTGCTGTTACGAATGCTATAGTGCTTCGCCACCCTATCGGAAAGCAAACCCAGCTTGCGTTCGTCAATCTCAGCATTCGTGGGCAGAATGATCACCTGATGCGCAAGTGCGGGATAGTACGCGCGCAGCAGATGCTCCTGGTTCTCACGGTCGATGCGGCCGAGCGGAGTGTCGATTATCACTGGGACATCACTGCCTGCACTATCTTTCATCGCCCAGAGCAGGGCCGTCGCGGCGAGCTGTTTCATGCCGCTCGACAAGCTCGTGCGGCCGATCGCCTTGCCACTCTTCTCGTAGAACGTCAGTACATAGCCTTCATCGAGTGCGATCCGATCGATCAGCGGATGCTGAATTATAAGCCTGAACTTCTCGTTCAGCATCTTCTCCAGTTCGGCCCGCGTTTCTGTCTTTATCCGCTCGCCGATCTCGTTCAGCGCTTTCGCAGCCTTGAGCACGAACCTGCTATCGCGGGCGGCTTGAGAAACCTGATCCTGGGACTCTTCCAGCCGCTTGACCTCACCAATCCATTTCGCCTCGTCGGCGGCCGCTTCGGCAAGACGTGTGGACCACTGGCCTTTGAGCTGGTTCTGCTTCGCAATGCCATCTTCCAGTTCGACTAGTTTATTCGAAACGATTCGGAATTCCTCGGCATTGCTGTTTGCGCCGACCTCAAGGTTGAACAGGCTCCGGTTGATTTCCTGCACCGCATTGCTGTGCCTATATGCCTCAATCAGCGCTCGGCCACGCGCCGAACGCAGCGAGTCCCCTGCGACGTCCCAAGTCTCAAAACGCCCCATGATGCGCTCAAGCACCGCAAGGCTCGCGCCTGAGAAAAGACCCTCGCTTCCGTTGACGTGTACGAGGTTACGCATCCGTTCGGTCAAGAAGGCCGAAAGCTTGGCAGCCTCGCTATCGGACAAAGCCGGGCAGCCTTCGGCGATCCAACCGCGCAGTTTGTCGGATACCGTATTCGCGAATGTTGCTTCAGCACTGCCTCCTTGTGTCATGCGAGAAACGATTTCGTCGAGTGCTTTGCGCACCAAGGTCAGATTGGCAAGAATGGGAGCGTCCTTGGGTAGCTCCCGGACTATCTGATCTGTGATGTTCTCAAGCCTGCCGTCTTCGATCTTCAGCTGCTCTTCCAGGACCCTTCGTTGCGCTTCCGATGCGCCTGAACTCAAGTTGGCACGGCGGATTTGCACTCGCCTGAGCTCGACGCCGTCAATGGCAAGTTGAGCATCGATCTCGTCGAGGGTCTCGCGGGCCTCGATCTGAACCGTTTTTGCCTTGGCTAGGTTGGCTTGGGCATTATCAAGCTCACGGCGCAAGGTTGACTCAAGGCCGCTACGCTTCCTGTCGCCAGATAGCGCTACGAGCTCGCGGGATAGATCTTCAAGAAAGGTTATCTGCAAGAGCCGGTTGAAATCCGTCTGGTATGATCCAGAGCTCTCGGTGAGGCTTTTGATGTCTTCACCGTCGAAGAAGAAGAACCTCACCAAATCGGAGGGAATGGTATCTTCCAAGATGCCTTGAGCGACTGCCCCGGTCTTTCGCTCCCCACCACGCTCAACAACCACTCCCGAAGTGTAGTCTTCGGCTTCTGCCGTCCACCACCTGGTGGCGGTCACCGTCTCTCCGACATTGTCTAACCATGACGCAATGATTTGCGCAGTTACCGGCTCACCTAGCGTAAGTGCGCGGCGACGGGCCTCCCGATTGAGCACGCCGGTCCATCGTGAGCCATCGCCAAGAATGTACTGAGGCCCCGAGAGCGCGATCGGAGGAAAGCCCACGCGACGGTATTCTGTCTTGTCGGCGCCCGTGAACAGAAGTTTCATGGCATTGAGGAAGCTGGTCTTCCCCATGCCGTTACGACCCCAGATCAAGACGATGTTTTGGTTTGGCGTGGTGCCTGAAAGGTCGAAATCGGCGTCACGATATGCGAAAATGTTTTCCAGCCTAACTCGGAGTAGCTTCATCGCCGACCTCCGCCCGATACTTTGCCAAAGCCGTCTCTACGATTGCGGCGACGTCCCTTCGCAAGTGGGGCTTTGCTCCCCAGGCCAGAAGATCACCGTGCTGGGTTTCAAGATCGAGCAAGGCCTCGATGAAGGATTGATCCACGCCTACTTCGGCACAGACATCGGATATGATCCTCGCCTTGGACGCCTTATTCTTCATGTGCCCCCCGGCGAACCAATACAGATAGCATCATTAAAATACTATTATCCAAAAGGGTCGAGGCAAGTCAAACTGGGCGGAATCTGCCAGTTGAGCCAAACCGTTCAGAGGGGACCACGGTGCCTGCCACCACGAGCGCCTTCGAAATGCACTGTTCGACGATCGTGGAGTCCTCTTAATGTGAAGACGCATCGGACATCAACTGCGCGAATGCATCTTCGATCGACGACGCTGATTTTTCTGTCTTTGACAGTATGGCCATTCCTCGAGCCCAGTGACCAGCCACGAGGTCCTGGAACTCACGACGGGTCAGGCCCACCGCGCCCGAATGCTCCACAACTAGCGCGACCCAAAGAGTTAAATCCGCCTCGTCCTGGCCGAACAAAGTGTCGCCCCTGATCGGTCGCCCACCGCTGTCGGAGATTGGCGTGGGCGCAGTCGGCTGCGCCAGAGAGAGCGAGAGCGCCAGCCGCGCGGGTTGGTACCGATACGGGAGCTCAAGCGTTTTCTGGATGCGGGAGTTCTCGGCATCGGCGACGAAAGATGTCCGGAAGTCGGCGCGGGCGATATCGCCGATCTGGAGTGGGGGGCGAATCTGGTTCATGCCGCCCGCCTCGGAAAATAGCCTTTCTCGACCAACGTCTCCCCCAGCCCGCCGCCCTTGGACCGATAGATGAGATGGTGCTCGGAGCCGACACGACCCTCGATCCGATCGTAGTATCTCCCGGACACTTCCTCAGGCTGGGACAGGAGGATCGTTTGAGAACGACGCGAGGTGAAATAATCCAGTACGCGGTCGCGGTGCTCCGTGTCTAGACGACCCAGTGGCGTGTCGATGACGAGTGGGAGAGACGAGCCGCCGAGGCCGGTGATCGAAGCGATCAGCGCCATGGCGAAGATCTGGTTCTCACCGGCGGACGCATCAGTGTCGCGCAGGTCGCGCCCGAGCGCGTCCAGCAATGCTACGTTGCCGTCATGCGCTATAGCAACGGTTTGTACGACACCCTTGTGCGCGAGGCCACGATAAGCACTGGTCAATGCGGTGGCCAGTTCCCCATAATACTCAGGCGTGGCTGCCGAGATCGACTGCTGCAGCGCATGCAACACGGCTCTGGCGGCATCAGCCCCCCCGGCTGCGTGCCCACTATTGCGGCGTTGACCCTTCCGGCGGCTCAGATCTATCTCCAATGGCTCGATCTGAGCCTCAAGCTTGCCCGCGACTTGGTCAAGCCGACGCCTTTGTCCCTCAAGCTCCAATATTTCCCGACTTAATCGTTCTAGTTCGTCCACTAAACCGGCTCGGCTCTCCTCGTGGCGTTTCCGCTGCACATTCTGTTCTTCCATGCGCGCGATGGATTTGGTCAGTTCCGCGATCTTAAGAAGCATCCCCTCGATCTCACCTCGAGCCGACGTTCGCGAACCGGTGAGCAATTCATGAACGCGCCGGGCGTCGTGGCCGACGAGATAGCCGTGCAAGGTCGCACCCCCAGACGCGCCCTCAGTGCCCAAGGAGCTCTTCCATGCCTCTTCAGTCCGTCGCGCAAGATCGCCGAGCGCTTCGCTCGACAGCTTTGGCTTCGTCTCCCCTAGAGCTGTGATCAACTCGCGCAGCATGCGCTCGTCTTGTCCACGCGACAGCGAGGTCGAACGGGCTGCAACGTCGAGCGCGCTCTCCACGCGTTGAAGCAGCTTCGACGGAATGAGAACGAATGGTAGCAGCCTTACGCCTGACAGCAGCAGATCATGCCGAGCGGCATGCAGCTCAGCCTCAAACTTCTTGCGAAGCTCAAGGTCGGCATGGCGCTCCTGATAGGTGCCATCACCGATGGAGCCGATGGACCTGACGATCTCGTCCCGGCGACGGCGCAACGGCTCAAGCGCAGCTTCCACCGCTTCGAGGTCGGTTCGCGTGCTCGACAGTTCGTCGATCAACGTTGCGATTTGCGAGGTCAATGACGCTTCGATGCCGTCCGCCTGTATACCCTTGCTACGGTCCCGAGCGTAGTCCGAAAGATCGTTCAGCAAAGCCTTGATGACCCCGACACCAAGAACGCTCTCAAGGCCGAAACGCACCTGTTCCCCTAACTCACGTTGCGCCAGGCGCCGAATTTGCTCGCCGTCGAAGAGCAGGAAGGGGAGCATGCTAGCAGGCGCAATGCGGCGTTCGATCTCGACGAATGCGAACTCGGGGCCGGGCACGTCGACCGGCGGACTGAGGATGTGTCTGTCGTCTCCCGAGCGCAACACCAGCTCCTCGTCGTCCTCGACGAACGATCCATCATCGCCGAAGTACCAGTGCCGCTCGATCTCGAAAGGGCCATCCTCGCATTCGATCTCAATGACGATAGACATGTCGCGATCGCCGCGTTCAAACGCCTGGCGATGCATCGCACGTTCGATCGCCTGGCGATAACCGGAGCGTTTTGGCGCGATGCCATCCCCGCCTTCGCGACTTAAGCGCGATCGGTCGATATGGGCGCGCACGCCGTAGAGGCCCACCGCCAAGGCCTCCAAGATGCTGGTTTTGCCATTCCCATTGTTACCACCAATCAGTGCGACGGGCCGTTCGGGGGGCGCCGAGAAATCCAGCTCAGCTCGCTGAAATGCCTTCCAGTTTTGAAGATGGATGCGCCGAAATCGGAACGGGCGCGCTGCACGGGTCACCTTCGGGTTCCACTCAATCGCGGACCAATCTATCGGCGCAGCGAGGATGTCGTCGAAGCGATTGAACAAGCGACGGCGATTGCCGCTCGAACCGTAGAGGTTGCGGGCCGAGATTAGGAGGTCAAGGAAGGAGGAGATGCCCCCAACGGAATGGCAGGCTGGGTCAGTCATGCCGTCTAGAACTTCGACATCGCGATGGTATCTTCGGCCCAGATGCGTCGTATAGCATCGATTTCGGCTGGCGACACTAGCGGCATGTTCACCTCGCTCTGGATCGCGATCAGCCGATCAAAGATTTCTCGGCGTGCCACCAGTGTGAATGGGCCCGGAATGAGACGCCCTTCCCCGACGAAATTGAGGGTGCCATTTCGGCGCTTGGCCATACGCATCGATCCGTCCTCGCGGATGGCTTTGAGCCAATCGCGGAACTCCAGGAGGGGTTCAAGGTCGCCGTAGCCGGCTTCGATAAAGGACTCTGCGCTCTTGTCCTTCTCGACTACCGTACAGGTCCAGCACCCGAACCGCGAGGAAGCCGTGCCGCAGGATGGCGCTTCGGACTTGTCGGTCACGAGCGGGCATTCACCGCCCCCGGCATTGCGATACATAGTCACCAATTCGCGGTGCGTGCCGCCCCATGGCGGGGACGACTGCAAGAGCGTCTGCCAGACCTCATCCGTAGTAAGATCAACGATCGGCCTGTATACGAGGCAGTTCTGCAAGCTGTTGTGCGGGTTAAGGCGCTGACCATTGTCGTAGCGAGTGACGCTGCGCCGACGCTGAGTGGATTCCGCGCTGCGGACGCCGAGCAGCAGGATGGCCTGGCCAGACTCGTTCACCTGCGTCTTGATGTAAGTGGTTGTCGGAGCGATCTTCATGCGATCGGTGCACCAGCGGAACACTCGGCTGGGGGATGGATAGCCCCGCCCGATAAGATTAACCCAGAAGGTCTGCTCCACATCCGGAACGGTCTTGGCGACAACGATCGGCAGCCTTAGGGGCTCTACTGCCAGACGCATGCGTTCCAGCACCATGTCGAGATGGTTGGCAATAACCGGTGACTCGACAAGTGTGTCGTTGGCGACGATGTGCACGGTGCGTTGCCGTTTACGCGGCGGGAGCGAGAGCAGCATCTCGCTGACCAATTGTGCAAGGAGGGTGCTGTCCTTGCCGCCGGAAAATCCGAGGATCCAAGGCGTCGAATGTGGCTGTAGGTATTCGTCCCGAATGTCCGCAAGAATCGCCTTCAGCCGATCGCCCAGTTGGTCGACCGGCTCTACGTCCGGCTCAATCGCGGCTGCTATCGTCATGCTCTTCTCCGGGTTGAACGCAATGCTTCTACTGCCCGTTCTATGGCGTCTGCCGCTTTATCGACCTCGTTGGTCGTTGTTCCGTGCCCCAGGCCAATACGGACTGCCGTTTCGGCCTGCTGCCTCGACAAACCTATAGCCAGCAACACGTGCGAGGGCTCGAGGATTCTCGCGGTGCAGGCCGAACCAGTGGACAGGGACACTTCGTCTTGTAGCCGAAGGACCAGCGCTTCGCCATCGACATCTTCGAACCGAAGGTTAAGATTTCCCGGCAATCTGGCCTGACCATCGCCATTCTCAACAGCTCCCGCGATGGCCAAAAGCCGCGAGCGCAGCCTGTCCCGCAGCCGCGCCACACGGACAGATTCCTGCGCGATTTCGGCGCTAGCTAGAGCGCAAGCGGTGCCGAACCCGACGCAAAGCGGCGGCGACACCGTGCCGGAGCGGGCACCGCCCTCCTGACCACCACCCCGGAGCATGGGCAACAGCTTCGGGCGCAGACGGCGAGAGACATGTAGCGCGCCAACGCCGGTTGGTCCGCCGAGCTTATGGGCGGAGACGCTTGCCAGGTCGAGCACCGACGTTGAGACTGGCAGCTTGCCTGCGATTTGGGCGAGGTCGGAATGGAGCAAGGCGCCCTTGCCGCGCACTATGCGCGATATCTCCGCCATTGGCTGGACGACCCCGATTTCATGGTTCGCCCAAGCCACTGAGACGAGTCCTGTAGTTTCGTCGAGCAGTGTTTCCAACGACGCCAGATCTATGCGTCCCGACCGGGTGACAGGTACCACGTCGATGTTCCATCGTTGGTGACCTAGATCTGCGGCCTTCTCTAGAACCGACGCGTGCTCGATCGCGGACACGACAATGCGCCGTTTTCCGACGGAATAGAGGTGCTTGACCAACCCACCCAGCGCCAGATTATTCGATTCCGTCGCTCCAGACGTGAATAGTATTTCCGACCTGCGCGAACCAAGAAGCTCTGCGACTTGGCTCCGTGCAGTCTCGACCGCGGCGTGGGCCGCCCCGCCATGTTTATGCATAGAGTGCGGATTGGCATCGACTGTCGAATATGCCTCGATCATGCGCTGCAAAACGCGAGGTTCGACGGGCGAATGAGAATGATAATCGAGATAGATCGGCGCGGCGGGCATCTATTCGCCGTCCAACGTGCTTTTCAGCGTAACACCGGCGCCTACGTCAGCCCGGACGAAAATGATTCCGTTAGCCTCGAGCGTGCGGACAATGTCACCAACTGTCCTGGCTGTGAGAGTCCCGGCGCCCTCTTCGTACCGGCCGATCGTGTTCACGCCGACGCGGCATTCTTGCGCCGCCCGGGCCTTCGTCCAACCTAGCAGCGTGCGGGCGGCTCGTATTTGCCGTCCGCGTACGTTCTCAGGTAGCGCGATTTTATACGTGTTGTGCGAATCCATATGACGATTGTCACTGCGCGCGAAGTGTTCGGCAAGCCAAAAGGTATGAAATGTACAAGTGAGAAATCGGGGAAGTCGGGTCGGCGGGACCTACTAAGGTTTTAGAAGCTTCGCCTCGTGGCATCACAATAGGGCCATGGCTCGAACGCGCGAACACATAACTCCACATGATTGAACGTGGGACGGTGGATGACAAAGCGTTTCCGAGCAGGATCATTCGCTTGTTTGTGCTGTTTAGGTCCGCACGAGGTCTAAGAACGAACCCGCTGCGCGGGAGGGGCGCGCGGTGAGGTAGAGGTTACGGGTCGATCGTCGCGCTCAGGGTAGCTGGCGCATCGCGGATGCAAGCGCCGTTCTGAGCCGCTGAATTCTTCGGCTTAGGTCGATGGACGGATCCTGGGGTCTGCGCCGCGTCGCTTCGCTCCTTGCTTCGCCCTGGGATGACGTAGGCGCAGGGGCTAGCCGTGGTTTTCCTGTGACGGTGTTCAGCCCGTACTAGATGCACCAAAAAGCCAACGGCTGGCGCGGCAAACCGAACGCCGGTTTGAAAATATGTCAGTTGGCGTCGCTGTGGTTAGTAAACTTGCTGCCATTCAAACTGAGCGCTTCCTGCTCTGGCACCGCGGCAACCGGGACCGGCGTGCTTGCGAGCCGGGAGGCGAGCGGAGATCAACGAGTTCGGGATGGCGGGAACCCATCCGCCTCAAATGACTTGTTCTCGGATAGATCTCGAAGGGAGAAACCATTGCCCGCACCGGAGGAAATGGATGTCGTCCTTGAAAAGCTGCCTTTGAGGATCGGCGCCTACGTTCCCGACGACTTGCTGGAAGACTGGTTCGCGCCGGGAACCGGCATGAACCCGGTCAGCAAAGAAGCGCTGGCGGCGGCCAAGACTTACGGATGGCGCTTCGAATGCGAGTTCAAATACTACCCTGAACGAATGGAGGGCGTGTTCTGGAAGTGGGTGCCGGCGATCTGATCCGCAGAATTTCCATCGGCCCCTTGGCTCTTCAGAGATCGAGGCTGCCGCTGCGGGTGATCGCTATCCTGACCGCCTCAGCCGCCGCCGATCGGCGTCGTCACCTTTCCGGTTCCGCCGCAATCGGGGCAGGTGCGGCCGTCGATCATGCCTGTCCCGGCGCAGCGGCGACAGAAATTCTCGCCGGCGCCGGGAGTGCCAGCCGGGACTTCGTCGGGATTGGCTTGACCTTCGCCAAATTGCTCGGGTTTGCCTCGCAGTTGCTTTCTCAACCGGGCGACCGCGGTCTCGTCGACGTCAAGCGACGTGCTGCTGTCATCAGGCAGACCTTCGCCGGATTGGCCGATGGTTTCGTTGCGCGGCCGGTCGTTCGTGCCTGTGGTTATCTTCTGAGCCATTGCAGTACTCTTTGCAAATTGCAGGTGCAGCTCTCAGCTCCTGCGGTTCGAACGCCTCAGCTCCGCAGAGGTTCCGGCCGGCAAATGTTCGCCTGCGGGGCCGGGCGGAAGCGGCGACAGCCAAGCGCATCCAGGCTAAAACGGCACGCGATCGGGGAGGCGCTCAAGCAGGGCCGGACTTCCCTGCAATGGCGCTGCCGCAGCAATTGCATCAGCGCTACGACAGCCGCTCCGAGCCCACTTTCACATCGTCGCTCAGCTGCCGCACGACCTCGGCGGTGTTGCGGATATCGGCTTCGTCGAGAGCGACGCCCATGGTCGAGGCGATCGCCAAGAGCTGAGCGTTCAGCTCGCCGTAGCGCGCGGCGCCTTTGCGCGTCAGCTGCACGAGCTTCGAGCGCCGGTGTTTTGGATTGTCGATGAATTCGACCAGCCCCTCGGCCGCAAGCTCATCCGCCAGCCGCTGCATGCGCTGACGGCTGGTGGGCCGCATCTGGGCGATCTGCGGCACGGTGAGCGGACCAAGCAGCGCCAGGCTTCGCATGAAGCCGAACGCACCGCCGCCCCAACTGGTGATGAGCCCGGTCTTCTGGCCGAGAGCCCGTATCCTGAAGAAGCACTGGGCTACTTCGAGCATCAGCTCGGTGATCGCCTCGGCCCTGCCGTCAACGATGGGGTCCGCCCTTGGGCCCGCCCCGGTCCCGTGTCGTGCCGACGCCATCGCTTTCTTTCCCCCTTTCCGTGCCAATTTCTGCGATTGACACCACAGTTGTCAACTTCTAGAATGACACCTCGGTTGTCATCTTAGGCGGCTATGGGCTTCGTGGCCCTCGGCATCTGCGGGAGCAGACATGGCGATGGACCAGGCTGGGCAAACCGACACCGGAACCGCAGGTGTCATCGCGAGACCGCCCCTGCTCTTTCTCGCCGCTCTGCTGATCGGCTTCGTGCTGGATCGCCTGCTGCGTTTGCCGTTCCCCGGTCCGGGGCTGGTTAGCTGGTCCATCGGCGGCTTGCTGATCCTGGTCGGCCTGGCGCTTTTCGCCGCGGGCATTCGCAATTTCTCCCGCGCGGCGACGCCGGTGCCGACGAATGAGCCGACGCGCGTGCTGGTGACGACAGGCATCCACGGCTGGACGCGCAACCCGATCTACCTTGGCATGTTCCTCATCTATGGCGGCATCGGCATCGCCGCGCAGAATAGTTGGATCCTTGTCCTCACGCTGCCGCTGGCGATCCTGATCCGCTACGGCGTCGTCGCCCGCGAGGAGGCCTATCTCGAGCAGCGGTTCGGCGATGCGTATCGCGGCTACAGGCAAACCGTGCGGCGGTGGCTCTGAGCGTCGCAAGAATGCCGACAGTTGCGCACGTCAGGAAACCGCAACGAGATGACCGTTGCCAAGATCCTTCAGGGCCAGTTTCGGCGGCTCTTCGCCAATCTTTCGAGTCGGGCTCTGGATCTCCTGATCGAGACGCGCGAAACGCGGCCGGCGTCTTGCAGGATCGGGCACCGGCACGGCCTCGATCAAGCGCTTGGTGTAGGGGTGGCGCGGGTTCGAAAAGACCTGGTCGCGGGTGCCCATTTCGACGATCTGGCCGAGATACATGACGGCGACACGATCGGAGATGTTCTCGACCACGGCCATGTCGTGCGAGATGAACAGATAGGCGATGCCGAATTCGCGCTGCAGTTCCTTCAGAAGGTCGAGCACCCGGGCCTGGACCGACACGTCGAGCGCCGAAACGCTTTCGTCGGCGATGATGAGTTTGGGCCTGAGCGCCAGAGCGCGCGCGATGCAGATGCGCTGGCGCTGGCCGCCCGAGAATTCGTGCGGATAGAGCTCCATCTGGTCGGCCGACAGGCCGACGCGTTCGAACAGCGCCGCCACAAGCTGGCTACGCTCTTGCTTCGAAGCGATGCCATGGATCAACAGCGGCTCGGCAACGAGGTCGCCGACGCGCATGCGCGGGTCAAGCGAGGCATAGGGGTCCTGGAAAATCATCTGCACATCGCGGCGAACCGCCTTGCGCTGGTCACGGCCAAGGCCCGCCAGATTGCGCCCGCCGATGACGATATCGCCGTGGTAGGGCACAAGCCCGGCCAGCGCCTTGGCGGTGGTCGACTTGCCGCAGCCGGATTCACCGACCAGCGCCAGCGTCTCGTGCGGCGCAATCGAAAAGCTGATGCCTTCGACGGCGTGGACACGGCGGTTCACTTGGCCGAAGAAGCCACCGCGCAGGTCGAAGCGGACATGCAGATCGTTGACCACCGCCACGCTTCCGGGCATTTCCGCTTCGACGGATTTTTGTTCGGCGGATTTTTGGCGGCCGACGCCGGTACCAATGCGCGGCACGGCGGCGAGCAGTTCACGCGTATAGTCGGCTTGCGGGCGGGCAAAGATATCGGCGGCTGTTCCCTGCTCGACCATGCGGCCGTGCCGCATGATGACGACGCGATCGGCCATTTCGGCAACCACGCCCATGTCGTGGGTGATGAGGATGACACTGGTGCCGTGTTCGCGCTGCAGATCGCGCAACAGTTCCAGCACCTCGCCTTGAACGGTGACGTCGAGCGCCGTCGTCGGCTCGTCGGCGATCAGCACATCCGGTTTCAGCGCCAGCGCCATGGCGATCATCACGCGCTGGCGCATGCCGCCGGACAGTTCGTGCGGAAACTGTTTTAGCCGGCTTTCGGCTTCCGAGATGCGGACGGCCTTCAGCGCCTCGACGGCGCGCCGGCGCGCCTCGGCGCGAGACAGACCGGTATGTGCCTCGATCGATTCGACCAGCTGCCGGCCGATCGACAGCACCGGATTGAGCGATGTCATCGGCTCCTGGAAGATCATCGCGATGCGGTCGCCGCGAATGTGGCGCATCCGGCGCTCATCGAGCACCGCCAGATCGATGTCGGCTCGATCCATATCGTGAAGCCGGATCTTGCCTGACGATATGCGGGCGGCAGGCTGCGGCAAGAGCTGCATGATCGCCAGTGCGGTCATCGATTTGCCGGAACCGGATTCACCGGCAATGCAAAGCGTCTCGCCGCGCGCGAGCGAGAACGACAGGTCTGATACCACCGGCCGCTCGCCGTCTTCGCCGCGCACGCTGACGGTCAGGTTGGCAATGTCGAGGATGGGGTTGTCGGCGAGGGTCATTGTGGGCGCGGCCGGGAGAAGGTCGTGTTCCTGCGCACCCCCCTCTGTCCTGCCGGACATCTCCCCCGCAAGGGGGGAGATTGGCAGTTTCGCCCCCGCGGCCATTCTTCGCCGTTGAAGATTGGCGAAATCCGTCGTGACATCCGATCTCCCCCCTTGCGGGGGAGATGGTCGGCAGACCAGAGGGGGGTGTGACGGAACGCAGCGTTCATTCAAACACGCAGCGCGGGAAGTAGAACGACACCACCCAGTTCGGCATGTCGACGATCTCGCTGATCCGGAGATCGCCGCAGACCGAAACCAGCATGTAGGCCTCGACCGGGTCCATTGCGTAGCGGCCGGCAAGCAGGTCGATCATCTGCGAGACCGCTTCCCTGGCGCCCGTCATCAGGTCCGGTCCGATGCCGGTCGTCACCTCATAGCCCTTGGCATCGAGATGGCGCGTCACCGGACCCGGCGTGGTGAAGCGCGGCGTCTTCAGCCGTGCATTTTTAACCAGGTCGAGCTTGAGCACGACATCCATCGGGCTTTCGATCGCCGTGCCGCACACTTCGCCGTCGCCCTGCGCGGCATGCGTGTCGCCGACCGAAAAGAGCGCACCGGCCACCTCCACCGGCAGATAGAGTGTGGTACCGGCCGCGAGATCGCGGATGTCGAGATTGCCACCGACGCGCCTTGGCGGCACCACCGAGTGGAGGCCCATTTCAGCCGGCGCGTTGCCGATGGTGCCGGCAAAGGGTTTTAGCGGCACGCGGGCCTGCTTGCCGAACAGCGCCGGCTCGAGCGAGGCGGCGTCGTATGTCCAGATGTTCAGCGCCGGCTCCGGAAAATCGTCGGCGAGCAGGCCGAACCCCGGAATGTTCGCCGTCCAGCCGAAGCCGGACGGCTTGAACGCCTCAATTGTGATCTTCAGCGCGTCGCCGGGCTCAGCCCCGTCGACATAGATGGGCCCGGTGACGGGGTTCACCTTGGCGAAGTCGAGCAAAGCGACGTCGGCAACGGTGCTGTCCAGCGTCAACTGGCCTCCGGACGAGTCCAGGCACTGAAACTCGATCGTCGAACCGGGCGCCACCCGCTCAGTCGGGACAAAGGAATTGTCCCAGCCGAAATGGTGATGGCGCCCGTGGATGGTGTAGTCGCAGTTATTGCACATCGGTCACATACACATTGTCGTAGTTGATCGGGATATGGACAGGGTCGACATAGAGATTGTCGGCGCCGCCCATCCGGGGCGATTTCATGGTGAAGCGCTGCTCGTTGAAGACCGGCACCCAGGGCGCGTCTTCCATGATCTTGCCGTAGATCGCGCTCCACATTTTGGCACGTTCGCCTGATTTGGCCGGATCGACGATCGAGTCAGCCTCCGCCGCCTTGGCGTCGAGATCCTTGTTGCAGTACCACGACCAGTTCCAGCCGCCCGGAACCGCGCCGGCGCAGCTGAGGATCGGCCCGTAGAAATTCGACGGATCGGGGAAATCGGCGATCCAGGCCATGCCGCCGGACCAGATCATCGGCGCGCCGGCCTTGTCGCCGCCGGCCGCGATGACATTGGCCTGCGCCAGCGACTGGATGCTGGCCTTGATGCCGACGGCCGCCAGGTCCTGCTGGATCGCCTGGGCGATGCGCGGGTTGGGATCGGTGTTCATGGCGAACAGCTGGGTGTCGAAACCATCGGGATGACCGGCCTCGGCAAGCAAAGCCTTGGCCTTGGCCACGTCATAGGGATAGCCCTTGAATTCCTTGTCGTAGCCGGGCATCGACGGCGGCAGCGGCTGGTTGGCCGGCACCGCGCGGTTGTTGATCAGCTGGACGATACGGTCCTTGTTGATCGCCATGTTAACCGCTTGCCGCACCTTCACATTGTCGAAGGGCGCCATGGTGGTGTTCATGGTGATGTAGCCGGTGTGCAACTGGCCGCCCTCGACGACACGGTCCTTCTGCTCGGGATCGGCCATCACCTCCTGGAACTTGGCCGGCGGAATAACGTCGCCGAGCACGTCGATCTCGCCCTTCTGCAGCCGCAGCAGCGCCACGATCGGCTCCTGGCCGATCTCGAAGGTGACCTTGTCGAGATGCGGCAGGCCCTTGTGCCAGTAATCCGGGTTGCGCTCGAAGACGACGCGCTGGCCGAGCGTCCATTCGGCGAACTTGAAAGCCCCGGTGCCGACCGGATGCTTGCCAAAATCCGCGCCGTATTTCTCGACCTCCTCCTTCGGCACGACATGCGAGAAGTTGATGGCCATGACATGCAGGAAGGTGGCGTCGGGCCGGGTCAGTTCGAACTTGATGGTGTAGGGGTCGACGACGGTGACGCCCGCCAGGCTTTCCGCCTTGCCGGCAGCGACATCGTCATGGCCCTTGATCGAGCCGAAGAAGCCGGCGCCCGGGCTCTGCGTCTTCGGATTGCTGACGCGATCGAGCGAATACTTCACGTCGTCGGCAGTCATCTCGCGGCCATTGTGGAACTTCACCCCTTGGCGCAGCTTGAAGGTGAAGGTCTTGCCGTCGGGCGCAATCTCGTAGCTCTCGGCGAGGTCGGGCCGCAGATTGGTGGTGCCCGGCTCGTAGTCCATCAGCCCGTCGAACAGGGTCTTGATCATCGACCAGTTCTGCCAGTCATAGCCGATGGCCGGATCGAGCGTGGCGACGTCGTCCTTGTAGGTGATGGTGATCGCGCCGCCCGGCTTGGCGTTCGGATCGACGGCGTGTTCGGCGCGGGCGCTTGTCATGCCGAGCATCAGCGCGAGCGCCGATACCGCAACGGTGGAGGTCAAGAATTTCTTCATCTCATGTTCCCTTTCTCTGGTTGTTACCGGTCTTTTTTTGGTTTTCATCTGAGCTTGATGCGCGGGTCGATGAACGGTGCGACGGTGTCGGCCAGGAGATTGCCAAGCACGATGGCGAAGGCCGAAACCAGGGTGACGCCCATGATGATCGGAATGTCGACGCGCTGGATGGCCTGCCAGGCAAGCTGGCCGATGCCGGGCCAGCCGAACACGCTTTCGACCACCACGATGCCGCCCATGAAGATGCCGATGTCGATGCCGATCATGGCGATGACCGGCAGGATGGCGTTGGGCAGTGCATGGCGGAAGATGATGGCGCCGCGCGCAAGGCCCTTGGCGCGGGCGGTCCGCATGTAATCCTGGCGCAGCACGTCGATCATCGACGAGCGCATCATGCGGGCGTACCAGCCGGCGCCGAGTATTCCCATGGTCAGGGACGGCAGCACCAGATGGCGCCAGGTGCCGTAGCCGCCGATCGGAAACCAGCCGAGCTGCACGGCGAATACGTAAAGGAGCAGCAGGCCGACGACGAACTGCGGCGCCGAGACGCCGACAAAGGACGCGACCATCAGCGTCTGGTCGGTGGCGGTGCCGCGCCTGACGGCGGCAAGCAGACCCATCGTCAGGCCGATCGCCAGCTCGCAAAGGATGGCGCCGACCATCAGCAGCAGGCTTGCCGGCAGCCGCGAGACGATGAGCTCCGTGACCTCGGAACGCTGGATGTAGGAGCGGCCGAGATCGCCGCTGAGCAGGCTGATCAGATAGTGCCAGTACTGGATGAAGAAGGGCTGATCGAGGCCGAGCTGCCGGCGGATGTTCTCGACCGTTTCGGGCGTGGCACTGCGGCCGGCGATCTGGCGGACGGGGTCGGCGGGCAGCAGGTAGAGCAGTGCAAAGGTGATCAATGAGACGCCGAGCAGGATGAGCACGGACTGGATGACGCGGCGGCCGAGATAGGCGATCATGCCCGGCCCCTTTGCGTCGGATCGAGGATGTCGCGCAGCGCATCGCCGATGAGGTTGAAGGCCAGCGCCAGCGCCAGGATCGCCGCACCCGGAAAGAAGACCAGCCAGGGCGCTGCCTGAAAATATGTCTGGTTCTCGAAAATGATGTTGCCCCAGGATGCGGTCGGCGGCTGCACGCCGATGCCGAGATAGCTGAGCGTTGCTTCGAGCAGCACCGTGGTCGAGATGCCGAGCGTGCCCCAGACGATGATCGTCGGCAGCAGATGCGGCAGGATATGGCGAAACAGGATGCGTGGCGCGCTGGCCCCGATCGTACGCTCGGCGTCGATGAACTCGCGCTCGGCGAGCGAGCTTGTCTCGGTGTAGATGACCCGCGCGGTCTGCACCCAGTTCACCAGAGCGATCACCATGGCAACGATCCACAGGCTCGGCTGGAGCACCGCCGCCAGGCAGATGGCGAGCAGCAGCGCCGGAAAGGCCATCATCAGATCGGTGAAGCGCATCAGCGCGCCACCGATCCAGCCGCGGAAATAGCCCGCGGTGACGCCAACCAGCGTGCCGATCAAAAGCGCCACGCCGTTGGCGACGATGCCGATGATCAGCGAGGTGCGTGCGCCGAAAAGGATGCGGGTCAGCAGATCGCGGCCGAGCAGATCCGTGCCCAGCCAGAAGCTGGCATTCGGCGGCAAGGGCGCACCTTCAAGCGTCAGCCCGTCGAACATCTGCTCGTTCGGATCGTAGCCCGTCAGCCACGGCGCCAGGACGGCGCCGGCCACGACGACGGCAACGATCACCAGGCCGATCAATGCCAGGGGACGCTTGACCAGGCGCCGCCAGACGCCGGCGCGCGGCCTGGCCGGCATCCGCCCGGTTGCCGGAAGGTCAGGCGCGATGGGACTGGTCATCGCCGCCTTCTTCTTCCGTCATCGCCACGATCCGGCGCGCGGCCTCCTCGACGCTGATCTGCCAGCTCATCGCCAGCGACCGCAGCTGCGCATAGGCGCGGCCGTCCTCGGCACCTTTCGACAAGGCCTCCACCGCGCGCACGATGGTCTGGCGCTCCGCGACGCGCTGGCGAAGCGACGATATCTCACTTGCCAAAAGCTTGCGCGCTTCGAAACTCTGCCGCGCGATCAACAGGGCGCTGTAGACGCCGGCATTGCCGACCGGCTTCAGCAACTGGGCGTCGGCCTTGTGCGACAGCGCCCACTCGATGCGGCCCGGCGCTTCGGAGCCGATCAGCGCCACCAGCGGCATCGGCGCCTCGCCCGGCGCCCACGGGAATTGTTCGTCGAAGCCGAGATCGGCATCGAAGAAAACGAAGTCCGCCGCCAGCGCCTCGGCCGGCAGTTCCGGCCAGCAGCCGACCGTCTCGAGGCCGATGGCCGACAATTGCCGCGTGATAGCTAGCACCGTCGGATGCGGACGATGCAGGACAAAGGCCCTGGCGCCGCCGAGATTCGGGATGCGCGGCACCTTGCTCACGACACCACCCTCAGGCGTGGGCGGCCGAATGTCTCGGTGCGGTCATAGCGGGACAGATAGGGATCGGGCGCGACACTCTTGGTGAGCGTGACGGTCTTGAACGCGGTGCCCTCGATACGCCCGATCTGCACCGGCAAGGTGGCGTGCTGGGTTTGCGGATCGATGGAGATGTCGCCGAGCGGGGTTCGAAACGAGGTTCCGGCAAAGGCCTGGGAAAGGTCCGGCCATTGTGTGCCGGGATTGCGGGCGAGGATTTCGGCAAGCGTCCGCACCGAGGCATAGGCGGCCGCCTCGAAGGACGAGGCAGGCATGATGGAGGGCGCCGAATCGCCCTGGCGATCCGCTGCCGAGATATCGTGAAAGTATGGCCCGACGGAAAGGTGGCCATTGCCCGCCCCGTTGAGCGCCGGCAACTCGCATTCGGTGAGATTGCAGGACAGGATCGGGCAGCGCTCCGGCCTGAAATGCGGGTCGTGTTCGGCGAGCTCGGCATAGGCCGCGATGAAGGCGTAGGACGACGAGCCGATCAGGTTGTTCAGGATGAAATCCGGCCGGGTCGCCTGGATCTCGGCGATCAGCCTGGAGACATCGGCCTCGCCGAGCGGCAGATAGCGTTCGCCAAAAACCTTGCCGCCGGCGTCGGCGATCAGGTCGCGGGCGACACGGTTGGTCTCCCAGCCCCAGATGTAGTTCGAGCCGAGCAGAAAACCGTTGGCGCCGAAGCGCGGCACGACATGGGCCAGCAGCGGAACGAGATGCTGGTTCGGGCAAGCATGCATGTAGACGACATGCTCGTTCGCTTCGAAGCCCTCATAGGGACAGGCATACCAGAGCGTGCCGCCCGCGCGCTCGAGGATCGGGATGACCTCCTTGCGGCTCCATGACGTGATGCAGCCAATGATGTGGCGCGCGCCGCTGTTGGCGAGAATGTCGGCGCATCCCGTCGCGTAGCCATCGATGTTGCCTTGCGGGTCGCGTTCGACCGGAACGAATTCGATCGCGATGGCGGGATCGGCATTGACATCGGCGATGGCCGTCATCGCACCGGAACGGCAGGATTCGGACAGCAGGCGGTAGTTGCCAGACCGCGAGTAAAGGATGCCGATTTCGATACGCCGTCCCAAGCAAATCCCCAAAATAACAATGCCCCGCAGCCGCCGCCGCGGAAGGCGAGGCATACGAGGCATTTTTGCCGCCCGGCGGTCGGAGCCGGTATTTTCTCCAATAGCGTATTCGGTACGGCGGGTCAGTCAAGCGGGAAAGTGAGGGCCGGCCCGACGATGCTGCTCTAGAAGGGGGAGCGCCGTTCGGGCTTCACCAATTGTCGATGTTGGCGCTGCCCCTCATCGCCCTGTCGGGCACTTCTCCCCGTATAGTGACGGGGAGAAGGACGCCGTAACCGAGGATTTCGCCAATCGGCAGCGGTGCAGGAAATCCCCTTCTCCCCGTCACTATACGGGGAGAAGGTGCCGGCAGGCGGATGAGGGGCAGCGCAAACCTGAGGCGATTGCCCGGGACTCGCTACTCGCCGTAGACGTCAAAGGCAAAGTACTTGTCGTTGATTTCCTTGTATTTGCCGTTGGCGCGCAGCGCGTCGATCGCCGCGTCGAGTTTTTCGGCCAGCTCCTTGTTGCCCTTCTGCAGCGCGATGCCGACGCCTGGGCCGTGGATGGCCGGGTCGGGGGCCAGGGTGCCGAGCAGCTTGCAGCAAGCGCCCTCGGGTTTTTTCAGCCATTCGGTCAGCAGGATCGAGCCGTCCATCACCGCGTCGAGGCGGCCGTTGACCATGTCGGTGCGGGCGTCGTCGCCGGTCGGATACGGTCTTATGGTCGAGCCTGCGTATTTCTGCTCGGCGAAATTCTGGTGGATCGTCGCGCTCTGCACGCCCAGCGCCTTGCCTTTCAGGTCTTCGGGCGAGGTGCCGGTGACGGTCGAATCCTTCGGCACCGCGATGGCCGGCGGCGTCTGGTAGTATTTTTTGGTGAAGTCGACCTTCTCGGCGCGTTCCGGCGTGATGGTGATGTTGATGATGGCGTCGAACTTGCCGGCCTGCAGGGCGGGGATCGAGCCGTCGAAATCCTGCACGACGAACTCGCATTCGGTCTTCATCTCGGCGCACAGCGCCTTGCCGAGATCGATGTCGAAACCGCCCAGCGTGCCATCGGCATTGGCATAGTTGAAAGGCGGATAGGCGCCCTCGGTGCCGAGCCTGAGTTTCTTGTCCTGGGCAGAGGCAGCACCGGTGGCGAGCGCCAGGGCGACGGAAGCGGCAGCCAAGAAACGACCGATAAGGCGCATGATCCAGATCTCCGTTGATGGGAGAAGTCTACGGGGTTTTGTGGGCGCGGCGGAGACGGAAACGACATGCCCTACGGCGATCACGGCGCGGCAGGGCCGATTGCAGGCTTCGACGGTCAGCCGGCGGCTCGTCTCCGCCCGGTGGCGGCCAGGTCGATCGCCGACCCGTCCGCGGAAAGGGCGACGCCAAATTTCTCGCTGGCCTGTTCGGGCGTATAATAGCCCAGGGCGACATCCCGCAGCACCAGTTGCGGGTCGCGCTGCAGGGGATCGCCATAGCCGCCGCCGCCCGGCGTGCCGACGCGCACGCGGTCGCCGGTTTTTAGCGCGATGTCCTGCTCCTTGGAGAGGTGCGGCGGCACATGTTCTCTGCCGTCGCGAAAAACGGTCACCGTGTTGACCGCGCCGTCCTTGCCGCCGAGCGCGCCCTGCGGGCCGAAACGGCCGTGGTCCATGACGAAGGAGGCGCGGGCGTCGCCGCGCAGGATCTCGACCTCATAGGCGAGCCCAAAACCGCCGCGATGCTTGCCGGCGCCGCCCGAGCCTTCGCGCAGGGCATAATGGCGGTAGAGCACCGGAAAAGCCTGTTCCATGATTTCGACCGGCGGCGATTTGGAAATGCCGATGGTCGAGCAGCCATTGCTCAGGCCGTCGTGACCGGCATTGCCGCCATAGCCGCCGCCAGAAATCTGGTACATGACATAGTCGCGGCCGCGGGCCGGGTCGTTGCCGCCAAGCGCGAAATTGCCGCTGGAGCCGGCCGGAGCCGCCGTCACCTTGTCGGGCAGCGCCTGCACCATCGCCGCGAATACCGCCTCGGCGATGCGCTGCGACACCTCGGCGGCACAGCCCGACACCGGGCGCGGATATTTGGCGTCGAGAAAAGTCCCTTCCGGCCGCTTGACGATCAGCGGCTCGAAGGCGCCGGCGCTGATCGGCACGTCGGGGAAAATGTGGCGCATGGCGAGATAGACCGACGACAAGGTCGTCGCCAGCACGCTGTTCATCGGCCCGGCGCAGGGTTTTGACGAGCCCGAAAAATCGAAGCTGAGCGTGTCGCCTTGTTTCTCGACCGCCAGCGCAATGGTCAGCGGTTCGTTGACCACTCCGTCGGAATCGACAAAGGCTTGGGAGCGATAGATGCCATCGGGAATGGCCGAAATGTTGGCGCGCATCTGTTCGGCGGCCCGGCGGCGCAGTTCGGCGATCGCCTCGACGACCGTTTCGTCCCCGTAACGATCCAGGATTCCGTTGAGCCGGTCCTGGCCGATCAGCAGTGCCGCCGCTTGCGCGCGGATATCGCCGATGCGCTGGTCGGCAACCCTGATGTTCGAGCAGATGATGGCGTAGATCTCGCGATCGAGCACACCCTGCTTGAACAGTTTCACCGGCGGCAGCCGCAGGCCTTCCTGCTCGACCGCCGTTGCCGAGGCGGAAAAGCCACCCGGCACCGAGCCGCCGATATCTGGCCAGTGGCCGGTGTTCGACAGCCAGCAGAAGATTTTTCCGTCGCGGTAGACCGGCATGGCGAAGCGCACATCCATCAGATGGGTGCCGCCGAGATAGGGGTCGTTGACGATGTAGATGTCGCCAGGCTCGGGCGGCAGGCAGCGTCCATCGGCGATCATCTCGATCACCGTCCTGGTCGAATACTGCATGACGCCGACGAACACCGGCAGGCCCTGGCTGCCTTGTGCGATCAGCGATCCGTCGAGCGCCGAATAGATGCCGTCGGAGCGGTCGTTGGCCTCGGCAATGACCGGCGAGAAGGCGGCGCGCGAAAACGTCAGGTCCATCTCGTCGCAGACCTGCTGCAGCGCCGCCTGGATGACCGAAAGCGTAATGGCGTCGAGAGTGATCATCCGCGCGGACCCCCACCCCTAACCCCTCCCCACAAGGGGGAGGGGGATTCTTGTTGGCGCTGAAAGCAGCAAATCGCTGCGTGTCGATGCCAGGAACTGGTGGCTCGACCAAATCCTCCTCCCCCTTGTGGGGAGGGGTTAGGGGTGGGGGTCCTCTTCGATGAAAGCCTTATCATATCTGCCCCACCTCTATGATGATGTTGCCGTCGGCGTCCGAGCGCGCCCGGTCGCCGGGCTCTAGCACGGTGGTGGCGTCCATCTGTTCGAGGATCGCCGGCCCTGCGATGACCGCGTCGAGCGGCAGCTTTTCCCTGACGTAGACCGGCGTGTCGTGCCAGCGCCCGCCATACCAGACCGGCCGGATTTCGCGGCGCGCCTCATCGAGCGTTCTGGCGCGGCCAGCCGGGTCGATCAGCCGCGACAGGTCGATCGCCGGCCGCACGCCGGTGACCGAAGTGTTGAGGTTGACCAGATTGGCGCGGATTTCCGGCAGCTCGACCTTGAAGCGGGCGAAATAGGCCTTTTCGAACAGCTGCTGCAGGACGGCGCGCGTCACCGAAGACGACGGCAGCGGCAGGTTGATGATGTGGGTCTGGCCGACGAACTGCATGTCGGCGGAATGGGTGACGCGGATCGTCTCCGGTTTCACCGCTTCCTTGCCGATCAGCTCCTCGCCTTCGTTTCGATGCCGTTCCAATACCGCGTGAAGCTGGGTTTCATCAAGACCGGCCACCGGCTGGTTGACGGTGTTGACGAAATCGTGCCTGAGATCGGCGACGACGCAGCCGAGCGCATTGGTGATGCCCGGCCGCGCCGGCACCAAGACTTTGGGCAGGCCGAGTTCGCGCGCCAGTGCGGTCGCATGCAGCGGCCCGGCGCCGCCGAAGGCGAACAGCGCGAAATCGCGCGGGTCGTGGCCGCGCGACACCGAGACCATGCGGATGGCACCGGCCATTTTTATGTTGCCGAGCCGCAGCACCGCACCAGCCGCCTCGACGCCGGACAGGCCGGTGGGGCGGCCGATCCTGTCCTCGAAAATGCCGGTGACGTTTTCTGATGTGACCGGGTTCTCGACGGCGAGCAGCTTTTTTGGCGCCAGCCGGCCGAGCACCAGATTGGCATCGGTGATGGTCGGTTCAACGCCGCCGCGGCCGTAGCAGATCGGGCCGGGATTGGCGCCGGCGCTTTCCGGGCCGATCTGGATCAGGCCGGCCGCATCGACGCGGGCGATCGAGCCGCCGCCGGCGCCGACGGTGTGCACCGCCACCATCGGCACATGGATCGGCATCGCATATTCGATCTCGATCTCGTTCGACACCGCCGGTTCGGCATTGCGGATCAGCGCCACGTCGGTCGAGGTGCCGCCCATGTCGTAGGTGACCAGGTTTTCGAAGCCGGCGCGTTTTCCGGTATAGGCGGCGGCGATGACGCCGGAGGCTGGGCCGGACATCACGGTCTTGGCCGATTCACGGGTGACAAAGCGGGCCGAGATCATGCCGCCATTGCCGTTCATGATCAGGAAGTCGCGGGCATAGCCTTTCGACCCCAATTCCTTGCGCAGCCGCTCGACATAGCGCTCGAGGATCGGCTGCACCGAGGCGTTGACCGAAGCGGTGACGCCGCGCTCGAATTCACGCGCTTCCGACAGCAGTGCATGGCCCGTCGTGATGTAGCTGTTCGGCCAAAGCGCGGCGGCGATCTCGGCGGCGCGCCGCTCATGCGCCGGATTGGCGTAGGAATGCAAAAAGTGGATGACGAGGGATTCGCAGCCGGCCGCGAGCAATTGTGAAACCGCCGCGCGCATCTCGGCTTCGTCGAGAGGAATGCGCACCGCGCCCGAGGCTTCGACGCGCTCCGACACTTCAAGCCGCAGGTTGCGCGGAATGATCGGGACGAAGCTGCCGGTCATGCCATAGGCCTGCGGACGCGTCCGCCGGCCAAGCTCGATGACGTCGCGAAAACCGCGCGTGGTGATCATGCCCGTTTTGGCGAGCCGGCGCTCGAGCACCGCGTTGGTGGTGGTGGTCGTGCCGTGCACGATGAGGTCGATGCCGCGGATGGGAAAACCGGTGGCGTCGAGCGCCGAAACGACCCCAAAAGCCTGGTTGTCGACAGTGGTCGGGGTCTTGGCGATATGCACCTTGCCACCGTGACGGCCGTCGATCAGAAGCAGGTCGGTAAAGGTTCCGCCGACATCGATGCCGGCGACGACGCTGCCCGAGGAATCCAGCGCCTGCGCCGAAAAATACTCTTCCATTGTCGAAACCCGAAATGTCAGGACTACAGATATGTCTCAGTTTGGAAAGCTGTTTCCCGCTGGCGTCTTGACGCAAATATCATTTGTATACTAATAAATTCCGGACACAAGAGCTTACCGCTTGGCAGTGTGCAAACGGCACGCCGGAACCTGATCGGTTCGGGCGCGCAGGAGAAAGTTTGGCGTCAGCGTCCTCGGGTTGGCCAGAAGGTTAGGCCAGAAGGTTAGGTTTGATGAACACCACATCCGCGCTCAACACCGCCGGCGCCCGGCCGCTGCAGTTCCCAATTCCGGCCAATGTCTATGCCGAGACTGTCGTCTCGGTGAAGCACTATACCGACCGGCTGTTTTCGTTCCGCATCACCCGGCCGCAGTCGCTGCGCTTCCGCTCCGGCGAGTTCGTCATGATCGGCCTGCCCAATGCCGAGAAGCCGGTGTTCCGCGCCTATTCGATCGCCAGCCCTGCCTGGGACGACGAGCTGGAATTTTTTTCGATCAAGGTGCCGGACGGCCCGCTGACGTCTGAGCTGCAAAAGATCGAGATCGGCGACACCGTCATCATGCGGCAAAAATCGACCGGCACGCTGGTGGTCGACGCGTTGACCCCGGCCAAGCGCCTGTTCATGATCTCGACCGGCACCGGCATCGCGCCCTTCGCCAGCCTGCTGCGCGACCCCGATACTTTTGAGAAATTCGAGCAGGTCGTGCTGACCCACACCTGCCGCGACAATGCCGAACTGACCTACGGCCAGGAGCTGGTTGCAGAGCTGGAGAACGACCCGCTGATCGGCGAACTGACCGGCGGCCGCGTCACGCTCTACAATTCGACGACGCGCGAAGCCTCCGAGCGCATGGGCCGCATCACCGCGCTGATCGGCTCGGGAAAATTTTTTACCGATCTCGGCATCGACAAACTCGACCCCGAAACCGACCGCATCATGATCTGCGGCTCGATGCACATGCTCAGGGATGTCAAGGAGCTGGCCGAAAGCCTCGGCTTCGAGGAAGGCTCGCTGCATCATCCGGCAAGCTTCGTCGTCGAGCGGGCGTTTGTCGGGTAGGGTCTCGACACACTTCGTCATCCCAGGGCGAAGCAAGGAGCGAAGCGACGCGGCGCAGACCCTGGGATCCATTCCGTGACATTAGAGCGCCACGACGGTGCAAAACGTTTGACGCCGGCGGGACAGCGCCCCCCTCTGTCCTGCCGGACATCTCCCCCACTTGGGGAGAGATCGGCTGTGATCCCGGCTTTCGCCAATTGTCTAAGTTGCAGGATTGAGCGTAGCGGCCAAGCTGCCAATCTCCCCCCTCGTGGGGGAGATGTCCGGCAGGACAGAGGGGGGCGCCAAGGATCGCTGCAGATCAGCATTTTATCCTGAGCCGCCGCGCTGTTGGGATTTTTCCGTTATGACCGCCTGAAGGACTCGTGAAGCGCTGCTTCACGGTCTATCTTCGACCGCAAGTCGTCGAACAAAGGGGCAGGAGATGAGCAGCACCAGCCGCGAAGCAGAGCGCGGACCTTCCAAAATCACGCCGCTGCCGGCGCGCGCTGCCGCCAACGCGCCGGCGCCGCAAGCGCACGGAATTGCCCGCAATCCCGGCATGACGCTCGATCTCGGCTTCATGGAATCGATGCGCAGCGTCAACCGCTCGGCGCTGGAGCGGCGTGTCGCCAGCCTGACCAAGCGGCGCTCGATCAAGGCCGACAACCAGGCCGCCTGGCTGCTGCGCGCCGTCGCCTGCATGGACCTGACCACGCTGAACTCGAACGATACCGAAGAGCGCGTGCGCCGGCTGTGCGCCAAGGCGGTCAATCCGTTCCGCCGCGACATCGTCGAAGGCCTCGGCATTACGGGCGAGAAGATCCGCCCGGCGGCGGTCTGCGTCTATCATCCCTTCGTCGCCACCGCCGTCGATGCGCTGCGCGGCAGCGGCATCCATGTCGCCGCCGTATCCACCGCCTTCCCGCACGGCCTCACGCCGCTGTCGACGCGGCTGCAGGAGATCGAAGCGTCGGTCAGCGATGGCGCCGACGAGATCGACGTCGTCATTCCGCGCGGCCTGGTCTTTGCCGCGAAATGGCAGGAACTCTACAACGAGATCGTTGCGATGCGCGCCGCCTGCGGCGAGGCGCATCTGAAGGTGATTCTCGGCACCGGCGACCTCGCCACGCTGCGCAACGTCATGCTGGCGTCGATGGTGGCGATGATGGCGGGCGCCGATTTCATAAAGACCTCGACCGGCAAGGAAAGCGTCAACGCAACGCTGCCGGTCGGCCTTGCCATGGTGCGCGCCATCCGCGCCTATTTCGAGGAGACCGGCTATCTCATCGGCTTCAAGCCGGCCGGCGGCATTTCGACGGCAAAGGCGTCGCTCGACTGGCTGGTGCTGATGAAGGAAGAGCTGGGCCGGCGGTGGCTGGAGCCGGACCTGTTCCGCTTCGGTGCATCGAGCCTTTTGACCGACATCGAGCGCCAGCTCGAACACCATCTGACCGGTCACTATTCGGCCAATCATCGCCACGCGATGGCGTGACTATCGGGAGCGCGCCATGAACATTCTCGAACGCTATCATGCCATGGACTACGGCCCGGCGCCGGAGGCCCGCAATGAGGCCGATGCCTGGCTTGCCGCGCGTGATTTTTCCAAAGCGCTGTTCATCGGCGGCGACTGGAAGGCGGCCGGCGGCGGCAAGACTTTTGATACCAGCGACCCGTCTTCGGGGAAATTGCTGGCCAGGGTGTCGGATGCCGGAGCTGCCGATATCGATGCGGCAGTTTCGGCCGCGGCCAAGGCGCTGCCGAAATGGAGCGCCAGCTCCGGCTACAGCCGTGCAAAGGTGCTCTACGCCATCGGCCGCGCCATGCAGCGCCACCAGCGGCTGTTTGCGGTGCTGGAATCGATCGACAACGGCAAGCCGATCCGCGAAAGCCGCGACATCGACGTGCCGCTGGCCATCCGCCATTTCATCCACCATGCCGGCTGGGCGCAGGCGCTGGACAGGGATTTTCCGGATCAGAAGGGCGTCGGCGTCGTCGGCCAGATCATCCCCTGGAATTTCCCGCTACTGATGCTGGCCTGGAAAATCGCGCCGGCGCTCGCCGCCGGCTGCACGGTGGTGCTCAAGCCGGCCGAGTTCACGCCGCTCACCGCCATCCTGTTCACCGAGATTTGTCAGCGCGCCGGCGTGCCGAAGGGCGTCGTCAACATCGTCCAGGGCGGACCCGAAGCGGGCGCGGCAATCGTCAACCATCCCGGCGTCCAAAAAATCGCCTTCACCGGCTCGTCCGAGGTCGGCAAGATCATCCGCAAGGCCACTGCCGGGTCGGGCAAAAAAATATCGCTGGAGCTTGGCGGCAAGTCGGCCTTCGTCGTCTTCGAGGACGCCGACCTCGACAGCGCCGTCGAGGGACTGGTCGACGGCATCTGGTTCAACCAGGGCCAGGTCTGCTGTGCCGGCTCGCGGCTTTTGGTGCAGGAAGGCGTCACCGAGGCCTTCATCGCCAAGGTCAAGACACGGATGAGCCGGCTGCGCGTCGGCAGCCCGCTCGACAAGAACACCGATATCGGCCCGCTGGTCGACCTAACCCAGCTCGATCGCGTCAAGGGGCTGGTCGCCGAAGGCGCCAAGCAGGGCGCCGTCTGCTGGCAGCCCGACGTGGCGCTGCCGTCTTCCGGTTATTATCACCTGCCGACACTCGCCACCGGTGTTTCTCCGGCCAATATCCTGGCCCAAGAAGAAGTATTCGGACCGGTGCTGGCGAGTATGACCTTCCGCAACACCGAGGAAGCGATCGAGCTCGCCAACAACACGCGCTACGGCCTGGCCGCTTCGGTGTGGAGCGAGAACGTCAACCTTGCGCTGCACGTCGCGCCGCAATTGAAGGCCGGCGTCGTCTGGGTCAACGGCACCAACATGTTCGACGCCGCCTGCGGCTTCGGCGGTTATCGCGAAAGCGGTTTTGGCCGCGAAGGCGGGCGCGAGGGCATGCTCGAATATCTCTTTGCAAAGCTGCCGCTCGGCCCGGTCGTCAAGCCGGCAGCGGCAACGGCGCAGCCGATCGAGCGGGCGGAAGGCGACGCCATCGACCGCACGGCAAAGCTGTTCATCGGCGGCAAGCAGGTGCGGCCGGACGGCAATTATTCGCTTGCAATAGCCACTACCAAGGGCAAGCTTGCCGGCGAGGTCGGGCTCGGCAGCCGCAAGGATGTTCGCGATGCCGTCGCGGCTGCTCGTGCCTGCAAGGCCTGGCCGGAGGCGACTGCCTATAACCGCAGCCAGGTGCTGTACTATCTGGCCGAGAACCTGTCCGGCCGTGCCGATGAATTCGCGGCTCGTTTAACGGAGCTTACCGGCGCCACCGCCAAGGCGGCGCGCGACGAGGTCGAGCTGTCGATCGAGCGGCTGTTCCTCTATGCCGGCCTGGCCGACAAGTTCGAGGGCCGCGTCCACCAGCCGCCGGCCCGCGCCGTCACGCTGGCGCTGCACGAGCCGGTCGGCGTCGTCGGCATCGTGGCGTCCGACAATGCGCCGCTGCTCGGCCTGATCTCGCTGGTGGCGCCGGCGCTGGCAATGGGCAACACCGTGGTCGCGGTGCCTTCGGAAAAATATCCGCTGCTTGCCACCGATCTTTACCAGGTCATCGAATATTCCGACGTTCCGGCCGGCGCCATCAACATCGTCACCGGCCGCACCGCCGAGCTCGCCGGCGTGCTGGCCAGGCATGACGATGTCGACGGGCTGTGGCTGTTCGCCGATGCCGAGACCTGCGCCAGGGCCGAAGCCGACTCCGTCGGCAATCTCAAGCGCGTCTGGACCGGCAACGGCCGCAGCCTCGACTGGGCGTCGGCCGAGGCCGCCGGCGATGCCTTGCTGCGCCGTGCCGTCGAGGTCAAGAACGTCTGGGTGCCCTACGGCGACTGAGCAAGCAATTGTCGACGTCGGCGCCGCCCCTCACCTGCCTGCCGGGCATTTCTCCCCGTATAGTGACCTATCGGATTCACACATCGAGCGTGGCTCCGTACTTGATGGCGTGGAACTCTGCGAGGCCGATGCGCATCACCTTGGGGCCTGGCTTGCCGTAGTAGCCGGTCCAGCCGCCGAGGCGAGCGATGACCCAGGCTGCGAAGGCCAGAGATCCTTTGGGATGGGGATTGCGTTGTCGCTCGGTCTTGCCTTCAAGCTTGGCAGAGACCGCTTCGAGAATGGGACGGTCGTCGGGATCGAAAGCATCGCTGAGCCTCTGATCGGTGTTGCCGTCGCGGGCCTGCACGAGTTGCTTGATGGTGACGGCGGCGATCGTGGCCGCGGCGGCGAAGTTGATCATGGCAGGCGGGTCGCCGATGTCGGCCGCCTCGATGTCGAAGCCTGCCGTCTTGAGGGTGCGGAAGAACTCCTCGATGACCCAGCGCGAGCGGTAGAGGTCGACGACACGGCGTGCCTGGGCCACGGTGGCGACACTGTGGGTGGTCAGCAAGCGCCAATGCACCGGTTCGCTGCCGTCTTTCGGCTTCGACACCTCGCGAACATCGACCAGTGTCAAACCGACCGTCTCGGGCAACGCCGGATCGGCTCCGTTGAGTGGGCGCCGCACCGTCACCGGCGCGTAACGCACCGCCAGCTCGGCATCCCGTGCGCATCGTCCGGGCGCGGCGGGGATGGTCACGGCAAAGCGGCTTTGCTCAGGCTGGGCGTCGATGAAGGCGAACAGCAAGCCTGGCTCTTCTTGCGCGGCCTCGATGCGCCGGTTCTGGCAGGCCCGCACGATCAGGTCGACATTGTGCGGACGTTCGGCGAACAGTTCATAAAAGTCGCTCTCGCGATCCGACAGGATGGTGATGCTGGCCGCCCCTTCCAGAACCGCGCCGGCCTGCTTGGTTGCATCGATCCAGCGCTGCGATTCCTTTTTGCTCGTCGCCCGCTGGCGCCGCGGCGCCAGTTCTTCTGCGTCGCGGTTCCAGACCCGCATAGAGACCAGGCCCAGCAGCGCTCCCGTGCCGGCCTCTACCGCCAGCATAGGGTGCAGCATCAGACCTGCTGTATTGCCATTGCCGACCGGACCGTAGCCTGCCCGCGCCCGCCGAGAACCCAGCGCCAATTCCGAGCTGTCTTGCACGGCAACGACATGGCGACCAACCGCGCGCCGCCCGGTCTGTTCGCCGGCATGCCGCGACATCTCCGCAGCGCTCACCGAGCGGTTGCGCAGAAATTGCGTGAACTGCATCTCGCCCGCCCGACTGCCGCCAAGCCGGCGGATACACGATCCAGGCCGCGCAACCAGCGCGGCATGCAAGCAGGCCCCCCTTTTTCCAGGCGGCGATCGCCAAATCGCCCTAGCCCGTACTCGATGCCGGTCATTCAAACCTCCTTCGTCTTTCCGGCCGAAATAGAATCGAGCTTCGCCGAAAAGCGCAACCGAGATGTGTGAATGCGATAGGTATAGTGACGGGGAGAAAGACGCTGCCTCGGCGCCGGGCTTGACGGGCCAAAAGATGTTCTTTACCGAGAAAAAACATTTGCCGCCCCTAGGCGAATAGCACCCGGGCGGCCACAGAGGGAGAAAAAAGGCATGGCGGATCTGGCAGGCAAGATCGTTGTCGTCACGGCGGCGGCACAAGGCATCGGCCGGGCGAGCGCGCTGGCTTTCGCCAAGGCGGGCGCTGTCGTCCACGCCACCGACATCAACGAGGTGCTGCTCGCCGACCTCGGCAAAACGGCTGATATCAAGACCCGCAAGCTCGACGTGCTGAACGACGAGGCTGTGACCTCGGCCTTCGCCGAGATCGGCGCTGTCGACGTGCTGTTCAACTGCGCCGGCTTCGTCCACTCCGGCTCGATCCTCGAAATGAAGGACGCCGACCTCGACTTTGCCTATGATCTCAACGTTCGCTCGATGATCCGCACCATCCGCGCCGTGCTGCCCGGCATGCTGGAGCGCGGCGACGGCTCGATCATCAACATGGCGTCGCTGGCCGGCTCGACCAAGGGCGTGCCCAACCGCTTCGTCTATGGGCTGACCAAGGCGGCCGTCATCGGCCTGACCAAATCGGTCGCCGCCGACTATGTCGGCAAGGGCATACGCTGCAACGCCATTTGCCCGGGCACCGTCGAAAGCCCGTCGCTGGAGGACCGCATGCATGCGCAGGGCGACTACGAGGCGGCACGCGCCGCCTTCATCGCCCGCCAGCCGATGGGCCGCCTCGGCACAGCAGAGGAAATCGCCGATCTCGCCGTCTATCTGGCTGGAGCCACCTATACGTCGGGGCAGGCTTATAATATCGACGGTGGCTGGTCGATCTAAGAGGCCATTTGAAAACTCTGAGTTTGCAAACGGCCTCTGCGCCGCAATTTAGGAGAAAAAGAATGAAACTGCTGCGCTATGGCGAAGCGGGGAGCGAACGCCCCGGCCTGCTCGATGCGGATGGGACGATCCGCGATCTCTCCGGCCATGTCACCGACATTGCCGGCAAGGCGCTCGACCCGGCATCGCTCGAAACGCTGTCGAAGCTCGATCCGAAATCGCTGCCGGCGGTTTCCGGCAAAACCCGCATCGGCGCCTGCGTTGCCGGCACCGGCAAATTCATCTGCATCGGCCTCAACTATTCCGACCACGCCGCCGAGACCGGCGCCACCGTGCCGCCGGAGCCGATCATCTTCATGAAAGCAAGCTCGGCCATCGTCGGGCCTGATGACGACGTGCTGATCCCGCGCGGCTCGGTCAAGACCGACTGGGAAGTCGAGCTTGGCGTGGTCATCGGCAAAACCGCCAAATACGTCACCGAGGCCGAGGCGCTGGATTATGTGGCCGGCTATTGCGTCGCGCACGACGTGTCCGAGCGCGCCTTCCAGGCCGAGCGCCAGGGCCAGTGGACCAAAGGCAAGTCCTGCGACACGTTCGGGCCGATCGGCCCATGGCTGGTGACCAAGGACGAGGTCCAGGATCCCCAGAACATCCCGATGTGGCTGAAGGTCAACGGCAAGACGATGCAGAACGGCTCGACCAAAACCATGGTCTATGGCGTCGCCTACCTCGTCTCCTATCTCAGCCAGTTCATGTCGCTGCATCCTGGCGACATCATCTCGACCGGCACGCCGCCCGGCGTTGGGCTGGGCATGAAGCCGCCGGTGTTCCTAAAACCCGGCGACGTCGTCGAGCTCGGCATCGAAGGGCTGGGCATGCAGAAGCAGACGTTCAAGGCGGATTTGTAGGCGCTGTTCCTTCTCCCCTTGTGGGAGAAGGTGGCCGAGCGAAGCTCGGTCGGATGAGGGGTGCTCCAGATTGGCACCGACCGCACTCCGTCCAACACCCCTCATCCGGCTCGGCGCTGCGCGCCGATCCACCTTCTCCCACAGGGGGAGAAGGAAAAAGGGGCGCTACTTCAGCACCTTGCCATCCGCTCCAAACCGGTAGGTCTTCGCCGGATCCGGCGTTGCATAAAGCGTGGCGCCCGGTTCGGCGTTGTAGACGCCAAAAATGCGCACGGTGATCAGTCCGGCCTTTTCGCAGTCGAGATAGAGGTTGGTGTCGGCGCCGAGATGCTCGGCATGGACGACCGTGCCTTTCCAGGCGCCGGATTTCGCATCGACG
This sequence comes from Mesorhizobium sp. WSM4819, assembly GCF_055811215.1. Lineage (NCBI taxonomy): Bacteria > Pseudomonadati > Pseudomonadota > Alphaproteobacteria > Hyphomicrobiales > Phyllobacteriaceae > Mesorhizobium > Mesorhizobium sp. WSM4819. The sequence goes on along the minus strand of NZ_JBVVQO010000034.1, from coordinate 38,890 downwards.
GTCAGATGCTCGGGACGGACGCCGATGGTCTTGGCCGTCTCGCCAAGCCTGGAACCGTCGACGAAATTCATCTTCGGCGAGCCGATGAAGCCGGCGACGAACTCATTCGCCGGCGCATTGTAAAGCTCCATCGGTCCGCCGATCTGCTCGATCTTGCCCGCGTTGAGCACGACGATCTTGTCGGCCAGCGTCATCGCCTCGACCTGGTCGTGGGTGACATAGATCATCGTCGCCTTCAGCCGGCGATGCAGCTGCGCGATCTCCAGCCTGGTGTTGACGCGCAGTGCGGCATCGAGGTTGGACAAAGGCTCGTCGAACAGGAAAAGCTTGGGCTCACGCACCACGGCGCGGCCGATGGCGACGCGCTGGCGCTGGCCGCCGGACAGCTCGGCCGGCCGCCTGGCCAGATAGGGCTCCAGCGACAGCATCGACGATGCGATGCCGATGCGGCGGTCGATCTCGGCCGCTGGCGTGCCCGCCTGCTTGAGGCCAAGGCCCATATTGTTCTTTACCGTCAAATGCGGGTAGAGCGCATAGGTCTGGAACACCATGGCGATGCCGCGCTTGGCCGGCGGGGTTGCGGAGACGTCCGCGCCGTCGATGACCACACGCCCCGAGGTCGAATCCTCCAGCCCGGCGATGACCCTGAGCAGCGTCGACTTTCCGCAGCCGGAGGGGCCGACGAAGACGACGAATTCGCCGTCGGTCACTTCGAGGTTGATGCCCTTCAGCACCTCGACCGGCCCAAACGCCTTCTTCACATTCTCGATGTTCAACGAGCCCACGGCGTTCCTCCGGATTGGAATGTGGGCGCGCCGTAGAGCGCAATCCCTGACGAAAATTCCCCTGTCACAATCGCACCGCCTTCCCGCTGCGGACGCTCTCGTCGGCGGCAAGGCACACCGCGAGCGACTTCACCGCATCGTCCATGTGGCGGGTCAGATCAATATCCTCGCGGATCGCCTTGAGCAGAAAAGCCTGCTCGCGGTCGCAGAGATCCTGATGGCCGGGTTCGCCCTCCATCGACAGCATCTCATCCGCTTTGGCGAACTTGCCGTCCGCGCCGGTCGCCGCGCTGTGCAGGCGGATGGTCGAGGTTTTGGTGTGGGTGTCGATGTCGTCGGATCTGACGCCCTCCTTCATGACGATCGACACGCAGCCGTTCGGCGAGATCACGTCCTTCACAAAAAAGGCGGTTTCCGAGATCATCGGCCCCCAGCCGGCCTCGTACCAGCCGACCGAACCGTCGTCGAACAGCACCTGCAGATGGCCGTAATTGTACATTTTTGGCGCAATCTCGTCGCTCAGCCGCAGCCCCATGCCGCGCACCTCGACCGGCCTGGCGTCGGTGATCTGCAGCATCACGTCGAGATAATGCACGCCGCAATCGACGATCGGCGACGTCGTCTGCATCAATTGCTTGTGCGTCTGCCAGCTATGGCCGGAGGATTGCTGGTTGAGGTTCATGCGGAACACGTAAGGACCGCCGAGCTTGCGCGCCTCGGCGATCAGCCTGATCCAGGACGGGTGATGGCGCAGGATGTAGCCGATCACCAGTTTTCTGCCGTTGGCCTTGGCTGCCGCAACGACGCGTTTGGCATCGGCCACCGTCGTCGCCAGCGGCTTTTCGACAAAGACATGGCAGCCGGCCTCGAACGCCTTCACCGCATAGTCGGCATGGCTGTCGGAATAGGTGGCGATGCAGGCGATTTCGGGCCTCTCGTCGCGCAGCGCCTCTTCGAAGGAGCGCCTGATGCCGTAGCCGGAAAGCCCGGCCGGCAGCGGGATGTCCGAGCGGTTGACCAGCGCCGCGATCTGGAAGCCGGGGTTGGTATGATAGGCCAGCGCATGGCTGCGGCCCATGTTGCCGAGCCCGGCGACGACGACGCGAAGAGGTTTTTCCGAGCTCACTTGACGGCTCCCGAAGTAATGCCGCGGATCAGCTGCCGCGAGAAGATGACGTAGAGGATCAGCACCGGCATGATCGCCAGCGACAGTGCGGCCAGGATCGCGTTCCAGTTGGTGACGAACTGGCCGAGGAACAGCTGGGCGCCGAGCGTCACCGTCTTGGTTTCCTCCGACGGCGCCAGGATCAGCGGAAACCACAGATCGTTCCAGATCGGGATCATGGTGAAGACGGCGACAGTCGCCATCGACGGCCGCACCAACGGCAGCACCAGCCGGAAGAAGATGGTGTATTCGGACAGGCCGTCGATGCGTCCGGCATTCTTCAGATCGTCGGAGACCTGCTTCATGAATTCCGACAGGATGAAGACGGCGAGCGGCAGGCCTTGCGCCGTATAGACCAGGATCAGCGCCGTCAGCGTGTTGACCAGCCCGCTCGCCACCATCAATTGCAGGATGGCGACGGTGCCGAGGCGGATCGGGATCATGATGCCGAGGGCGAGGTAAAGCCCCATCAGCGAATTGCCGCGGAAACGGTATTCCGACAGCGCGAAGGCGGCCATCGCGCCGAACAGCAGCACGAAGAACAGCGAGGCGACGGTGACGACAAGGCTGTTCTGGAAATAATGGATGAAATCGCCCTGGCCGATGACGGTGGTGTAGCCGATCAGGTCGAAGGTTTTCGGGGTCGGCGGCGTCAGCGGCGCACCGAAGATGCCGGCGCGGGATTTAAACGAATTCATGATGACGATGATCACCGGAAACAGCGCGATCACCGTGTAGGTCAACAGCACCGCGTGGGCGCCGATGGTGCGGGGCAGGGAGTGGGTCGCCGTGCTCATGTCTGACCCCCTAAAACTGATAGCGACGCAGGCGCGTCTGGACGAGGAACAGGTAGACGCAGACGCCGCCAAGGATGATCAGGAACATCATCGTGGCGATCGCCGCGCCCATGTTGGGATCGCCGACCTGCAGCTGGAAACCGAAGAATGCGCGGTAGAGGAAGGTGCCGAGGATATCGGTCGAGTAGTTCGGCCCGGCCAGCGCGCCTTGCGCGGTGTAGATCAGGTCGAAGGCGTTGAAATTGCCGACGAAGGTGAGGATCGAGATGATGCCGATCGACGGCAGGATCAGCGGCAGCTTGATCTTCCAGAACTGCGACATGCCGGTGATGCCGTCGCATTCGGCGGCTTCGATCACCTCCTCTGGGATCGACAGCAGCGCGGCATAGATCAGCATCATCGGGATGCCGACGAACTGCCACACCGAGATCAGGCTGAGCGTGGTCAGCGCATATTCTTCTTTGCCGAGCCACGGCGTGAACAGGCTTTTGAGGCCGACGAGATCCATCAGGTTCGGCGCCACGCCCCACAGCGGCGACAGGATCAGCTTCCAGGCGAAGCCGACGATGACGAAGGACAGGATCGTCGGCACGAAGATCGCGGTGCGGTAGAAGGCGGAGAATCTCAGCCGCGGGCTGGACAGCAGTGCGGCCAGAAGCACCCCGATCGGATTCTGCACGATCATGTGGATGATGAAGAACCAGACGTTGTTGCGCAGCGCGTTCCAGAAATTGACCGACCAGTTGGGATCGCCGAACAGCCTGCGGAAGTTTTCCAGCCCGACGAAGACCTGGGCCTGGTCGATGTTGCGGAACAGCGAAAGCTGCAGCGTGCCGGCCAGCGGCAGGATCATGATCGCCGTATAGACCAGCACCGCCGGCGCCAGGAAGACGACGATATGCCAGCGGAACGGTCGTTTCGGTGCTGCGGCCATGCGTTCGGTCCCCGCCGATCAGGTTCTTGCGATGCTTTCGACGGCAGCGCTGCCCCTCACCCTTACCCTCTCCCCGTGAAGGACGGGGAGAGGGGGGCGTCAGCGCCGGAGCTTCTCCCTTCTCCCCGTCACTATACGGGGAGAAGGTGCCGGCAGGCGGATGAGGGGCGGCGCCGTCGGTTGCAGTCGATGCTATCGAAAAAAGCAGAGCCGTCCATTTGCGACGGCCTTGCTCTATCTGCGCTCTTACTTCGCCGGCTTATACCAGCTGTCGAGGCCGTCCTGCAGCTTCTTGGCGGCAGCTTCCGGCGTGACGGTGCCGTTGATGACGTTGGCCGATTCAACCCACGTCTCGTTCTCGAGATTCGGCGTGCCGCGCGACAGGATCTGATAGGTCGAGCGGATGGTCGACTTGCACTTGTCGCGCCAGGAGACGAATTCCTGCGCAATCGGGTCTTCCATCTTCACCGGGGTGTTGTTCAGGCTGAAGAAGCCCGGCAGCGCGTTGGCGTAGATGGTGGCGAAATCCGGCGAGGCGACCCATGTCAGGAAGGTTTTCGCCGCATCGGCATTCTTCGACGCCGCATTGAGGCCCATGCCGATGTCGGTGTGGTCGGAGATGTAGCAGGTGTCGCCGGCCTTCGGCACTGGCGGCGGGAACGCCCCCATCTTGAACTGCGCCTGGGTGTTGAACAGGCCAATCTCCCACGAGCCGGCCGGGTAGATGGCGGCGCGGCCGAGGGTGAACAGGTTCTGGCTGTCCGGATAGGTCTGCGCCTCAAAACCGTCGCCGAGATAGGGCTTCCATTTGGCCAGTTCCTTGAAGGGGTCGACCCACTGCGGATCGGTCAGTTTTTGCTCGCCCTTGATCAGCGCCAGACGGCCTTCCTCGCCCTTCCAGTAGTTCGGGCCGATGTTCTGGTAGCCCATGGTCGCGGCTTCCCAGAGGTCCTTGGTGCCCATCGCCATCGGGATGTAGGTGCCATCGGCCTTGATCTTGTCGAGCGCGGCGTAGAATTCCTGATTGGTCGTCGGCACCTTGATGCCGAGCTGGTCGAAGGCGTCCTTGTTATAGATGAAGCCATGGATGACGGAAGCCATCGGCACGCAGAAGCTCGACTTGCCGTCGTCGGTCTGCCAGGCGGCCTTGGCGACGTCGGAAAAATTCTCCATGCCGGGCAGCGTCGAGATATCGGCGAGATTACCCTTCTTGAACAGCTCCAGCGACTTGTCGAACGGGCGGCAGGTGATCAGGTCGCCGGCCGAGCCGGCGGCGAGCTTGGCGCCCATCGCGGCGTCATATTCGGTCGGCGCCGACGGCGCGAACACCACCTTGATGCCCGGGTTCTTGGCCTCAAAAGCCGGGATCAGCTTGTCCTTCCAGATGGCAAGGTCGTCGCCGCGCCAGCTCTCGATGTTGAGCGTTACGTCCTGGGCATAGGCCATCCCGGCTGAGCCGAGAACGCTGGTGCCGAGAAGAATTGCCGTCAGTAGTTTGGTTGTCATGCTCAGTCTCCCTGTTGACCTTTTTCAGGTTCGGTTTTGAGAACAGAGGCTTTCCGCCCCATGCTCCCCTCGATCGCGGAAAGCGCCGGGCGCAGTTTTTGGCCGGTGCCTTCCAGTAACTTCCGCGCCGCGTCGGCATTTGCCGCGCCGGCGGCGAGCAGAATGGCGGTCTTGACGACGCCGCCGCTGTTTTCGAGCAGACGCGCCGCATCGTCCCTGTCGCGTCCGCTGATCGCGGCGACGATGCGGGCGGCGCGGTCGCGCAGCTTGCTGTTGTCTGCCGTGAGGTTGACCATGTAGCCGTCATGGACATGGCCAAGATGGATGGCGGCCAGCGTCGACAGCATGTTGAGCGCGATCTTCTGCGCGGTGCCGGCGCCCATGCGCGTCGAGCCGGCGATCAGCTCCGGCGGCGTTTCGAGCAATATGGCGATGTCGGCCAGCCGAAGCAGCGGCGCATGCTTGTTGTTGGCGATGGCGATGGTCGCCGCACCGCGGCGCCTGGCGTCCTCGATCGCTCTGACCGCATAGGGTGTCGAGCCGCTGGCCGAGACCGCGATCAGGCAGTCGCCCTCGCCGATGCCGGCAGCGGCAACCGCTGCCGAGGCTTCGTCGGTGTCGTCCTCCGGCCCGCCGGCCAGTGTCTTGAAGGCATCGTCGCCGCCGGCGATCAGGATGGCGATACGGTCGCGCTGAATGCCGAAGGTGCCCGGCAGTTCCAGCGCATCGGCCAGCGCCATCAGGCCCGAGCTGCCGGCCGCCGCGTAAGCGAGCTTGCCGCCGCTGTTCAGCCGGCTGGCGATGATCTCGGCGGCTTTGGCGATGGCGGGAACGGCGCCGCGCACCGCCTTGGCGGCCTCGATCTGCGCGTTGGCCAAACAGGAAAGGATGGCGTCCGGAGCCTGGATGTCCAGCCCCTCGGCATTCTGGTGAAGCGCTTCGGTGCGCGTTTCGGCCATCCGCTTTCCCTCCAATCCGCAAAACAATACCAAAAAAATACCACTTGTCCACACGCATTAGCGATTTCCCTGCCTCGGAACTGGCCTTTCGTCAAAATGCCTAGGCTTTTCAATAAAATACACCTTAATCTTTTTGAAACGAAAATTAATCCTTGGCTATTGGTATTTTATTGGTATTATCCGCCGGGAGGAGAAATCGTGTGAAATTCGTGCTTGGCATCGATGGCGGCGGCACCAGCTGCAGGGCGGCTCTTGCAACGGTGGACGGGACTGTCGTCGGCCGCGCCAAGAGCGGTGCCGCCAACATCCGCACCGATCTCACCGGCGCCAGGGCCAACATCGTCGAGGCGGCAAGGCAGGCCTTTGTCGCCGCCGGGCAGGACCCCGAACTGATCCCGCAGACCCCGGCCATCCTCGGCCTCGCCGGCGCCAATGTCGGCACCTACAGGCAGCAGCTCGAAGCGATCCTGCCGTTCAGCCAAAACCGTGTCGAGACCGACGCCGAGATCGCCCTGGAAGGCGCGGTCGGCTCCGGTGACGGCGCCATGGCCATCCTCGGCACCGGCACCGCCTATATGGCGCGCAAAAACGGCAAGTCGCGCGCCATCGGCGGCTGGGGATTCCAGGTTGGCGACCAGGGCAGCGGCGCCCGCATCGGCCGCGACCTGCTCGAGCAGACGCTGCTCGCCTATGACGGCATCCGCCACGGATCGCCGCTGACGCAGGCCATGCTCGCCGTCTTCCGCGACAATCCCGAGGATTTGGTCGAGTTCACCACCAACGCAAAACCCGGCGATTTCGGCGGCTTCGCGCCCAAGGTCTTCGAGCATGCCGAAAAGGGCGACGCCGTCGCCAACTGGATCCTCGACAAGGCAATCGCCGACGTCGAGGCAGCACTTGGCGTGCTCGATCTCGGCGACGACGATCCGCTCTGCCTGCTTGGCGGGCTGGCGCCGCTCTATGCACGACGCCTGTCGGCGCGCTACCGGGCGCTGCTGAAGCCGCCGCTCGACGATGCGCTGGGCGGCGCCGTGCAGATGGCGGTGCGCGTTTTCTCGGGTGCGACGGAGGCAACGTGATGAGCGAGGCCGCCGATCAGATGTTCGCCACGCTGAAACAGTCGGCGCAAAGCGGCGCGCCGCTCTATCTGCAGCTCAGGAAGAGCATCGAGGACGCGGTCAATCGCGGCCTGATCGGGCCGGGCGACGCGCTGCCGTCCGAGCGCGACATCGCCAGCAAGGCCGACATTTCCCGGGTCACCGTGCGCAAGGCGGTGCAGGATCTGGTCAAGGGCGGCATCCTCGTCCAGCGTCACGGCTCCGGCACCTTCGTCGCGCCGCGGATGGAGCGCGTCGAGCAGTCGCTGTCGCGGCTGACGTCCTTCACCGAGGATATGGCGCGGCGCGGCATGGCGGTGCGTTCGGCCTGGCTCGACCGCGGCCTCTATGCGCCCTCGCCGGACGAGATGATGGTGCTCGGCCTGTCGTCGAACGAACTGGTGGCGCGGGTGGCGCGGCTGCGCATCGCCAACGAAACGCCGCTGGCGATCGAGCGCGCGGCACTGTCTGCCAGCGTGCTGCCCGACCCGGCGGCGATCGGTTCGTCGCTCTACGCGGCGCTTGAAACGACCGGCCATCGGCCGGTGCGGGCGGTGCAGCGCATCTCCGCCGCCAATCTCGGCGACGACGACGCGCGCCTGCTCGAAGTGCCGCCTGGCATTGCCGGCCTGCACATCGAGCGTATTTCCTATCTGGCGAGCGGCAAGGTGATCGAATTCACCCGCTCCATCTACAGGGGCGACGCCTATGATTTCGTCGCCGAGCTCCGGCTGAGCGGGCCGGGCGAAGAGGGCCGGCCATGAGCACAGTAAACACCCAAATGGGGATTACCCATATGCGGCGCGAGATCGAGGAGATCCCGGAGGCTACCGCGCGCCTGCTCGACGGTTCGGCGGCGGTACTGACCGAGGCCGGGCGCGGCATTCGCGAGCGCGACCCAAACTTCGTCGTCACCGTGGCGCGCGGCTCCTCCGACCATGCCGCCACCTTCATGAAGTATGCGGTGGAACTGACCGCCGGCCTTGCCGTCGCGTCGGTCGGCCCGTCGATCGCTTCGATCTATGGCGCCAGGCTCAAGCTGGCCGGCTCGGCCTGCCTGGCGATCTCGCAGTCGGGCAAGAGCCCGGATATCGTCGCCATGGCGCAAGCCGCGAGAGCCGGCGGTTCGCTGACCGTCGCCATCACCAACACCGCCGATTCGCCGCTGGCGCGGGCCTGCGATTATGCCATCGACATCTTGGCCGGCCCGGAGCGCAGCGTCGCGGCGACGAAGACCTTCGTCAATTCAGCCGTCGCCGGCCTCGCCTTGATGGCGCATAGCACCGGGGACGACAAGTTGCTGGCGGCGCTCGCCCGTTTGCCAGAATATTTCCGCAAGGCGATCGCCTGCGACTGGATGGCGCTGGCCAGCGCCCTTGAGACGCAGAAGTCTCTGTTCATCCTCGGTCGTGGTCCGTCCGCGGCGATCGCCAATGAGGCGGCGCTGAAATTCAAGGAAACCTGCGCCATGCACGCCGAGGCCTATAGTGCAGCCGAAGTCATGCATGGCCCGCTGGCGCTGGTCGGGCCTGATTTTCCAGTGCTGGCGCTCGCCGCCCGCGATGCTTCCGAGCCGTCGGTCGCAGCGGCCGCCGACAGCCTGGCGGGCAAGGGCGCGGCTGTCTTCGTGACTTCGGACAAGGCGACAAGCGCTCAGCACCTGCCGCATGTCGCCACCGGCCATCCGTTGACCGACCCGCTGGCGCTGATCGTGTCCTTCTATGGCTTCGTCGAGGCCTTTGCCCGCCATCGCGGTCTCGATCCGGACACGCCGCCCAATCTTCGCAAGGTGACGGAAACCATATGAGCGACCGTTTTGCCCTGACTGGCGCCCGGATTTTTGACGGCGACGACTGGCACGACGACGCTGCCCTTGTCGTGCGAGACGGTCTCGTCGAGGCCATCGTCGCCGCCGGAGCCGTTCCGTCCGGCGTCGAGCGTATCGAAACCGGCGGCGGCATGCTTGCACCGGGCTTTGTCGACCTGCAGGTCAATGGCGGCGGCGGCATCATGCTCAACGACCATCCCGATGTTGCTTCGATCGAAACCATCTGCCGGGCGCACGCGCCGTTCGGCACGACGGCGCTGCTGCCGACGCTGATCACCGACACGCCTGAGATCACCGCGTCGGCGGTTGCCGCCGGGGCCGAGGCCGCACGGCAAAAGGTGCCTGGCTTTTTGGGCCTGCATCTCGAAGGCCCGCATCTGTCGATCGCCCGCAAGGGTGCGCATGACCCGGCACTGATCCGGCCGATGCTGGATGCCGACCAGGCGATGCTGATTGCGACCCGGAAAAACCTGCCGGTGCTGCTGACCACGATCGCGCCGGAATCGGTCGACACCGTTCGCGTTTCGGCGCTGGTCGAGGCCGGCATCGTCGTCAGCCTCGGCCATTCCGACACCTTCTATGCCAAGGCGCGCGCGTTCGCCGATGCCGGTGCAACAATGGTCACCCATCTGTTCAACGCCATGAGCCAGATCGGCAACCGCGAGCCGGGTCTGGCGGGTGCCGCCATCGGTACCGGCACATTGTTTGCCGGGATCATCGCCGACGGCATCCATGTCGATCCCGCCACCATGGCCATCGCGTTGCGCGCCAAGCAGGGCCCGGCAAGGATTTTCCTGGTCACCGACGCGATGGCGACGATCGGCACCGACATGACCTCGTTCACGCTGAACGGCCGCGCCGTCTACCGCAGGGACGGCAGCCTGCGGCTTGCCGACGGGACGCTGGCCGGCGCCGATCTCGACATGATCGCCGCCGTCCGCTTCGTCCACCGCGTCGTCCGACTGGACCTGTCGGAGGCGCTGCGCATGGCTTCGCTCTATCCGGCGCAGGCGATCGGCCAATCACACCGGCTCGGGCGGTTCGCGAACGGCACCGCCGCCGACATCGTTGCGCTGTCGGACGAATTGGACGTCAAGGGCGTCTGGATAGAAGGCAAGAGGGTTTTCGAGGTCGGCGTAGCAAAGGGCGCCTAAGGTATCAGCCGTTCGGCCCGCAGCCTGAAGCGGGTGGTTGTTCAAGTGTCCCTCTTGTCCCCAATCACCTGGGCTGGCGCCGGAAGCCGCGACGCGGCCGGTCTCGCCGGTTTCGGCAGCAGGCGGCGCACGGCCGGCGCGGCCGCCACATCGTTCCTGGCGGCGAACAGCTCGTGGTTCTTCTCGATGTCGTCGAGCTTGTAGCGATAATTTACCATCAGGCCATACGCCTGACGCAAGGCGCGGGGCGACAGATCGCCGAAAAGGTCGATGCGCTCCAGCCGCGCGCCATTGCCGAGATGGAATCGGGCGACCGGGTCGATCACCTTGCCGGAGGCGGTGCGGGATTCGAGGAAATACTGTGCCGCAAGAGGAAGCAGCGCCGGGCCGACGCGGTCGCGAGCGGCAGCGTCCGCATGCCAACCCTCGACGGCGACGAGGTCCAGCACTTCGGCGGCGGAGGGGATGGTTTCGGCCTGCTCGGCCAGCCAGCGGGCAAAGCCCGGCACTGGCGACAGCGTGACGAAATCGGTCAGGCCGGGAAGGTCGCGGCGTAGATCCTCGACCACCTGCTTGATCAGAAAATTGCCGAAGGAGATGCCGCGCAAGCCCTCCTGGCAGTTGGAGATGGAATAGAACACCGCCGTCGTGGCCTGCCGTGGTGGCACCGGCGGCCGCTCGTCGGCGAGCAGCTCGGCGATCGTCGTCGGCATCGCCCGGGTCAGCGCGACCTCGACGAAGATCAGCGGCTCGTCGCCGAGCTGCGGATGAAAGAACGCATAGCAGAGCCGGTCGGCCGGCTCGATCCGGCGGCGCAGATCGTCCCAGGTGTGGATGGCATGCACCGCCTCGTAGCGGATGATTTTTTCCAGGATGTTGGCCGGCGTCGACCAGTCGATCCGCCGCAGCACCAGGAAGCCGCGGTTGAACCACGACGACAGCAGGTGGGTGAAGTCGGCATCGACGATGGCGAGATCGGGCGATGTGGGCAGCCGGGCGAGCAGATCCTCGCGCATGCGCACCAGCGTCTCGATGCCGCCGGGCGCCAGGTTCAGACGGCGCAGGAGCTCCTGCCTGGCCGGCTCGGCGGCGTCGTGCAGGGCAAGTGCCGAGCGATCGTCCGGCGTGGCGCGATAAGCATCCACCGCAGCGGCAAGTCTGGCGTGATCGGTGCCGAAACGATCGCGCAGCACATGCAGGAAAGCCAGCCTGCCGTCGGCGCCGAGGGTGCGCCAGCGATCGAGTATTTCTCTTGCATAGGCGACGCCCGATGCCTCGCCCTGGCTGGAAAGCAGACGGACGCACAGACGTGCCAGGCTGTCGGCCGAAACCGGCTCGTCACCGCGCACGAGGTTCAGCATCATCCGGCCGCGGTCGGCGATGGTGTTCAGCAGGTCAGCGAAGAAGGGGCTGCGATTCATCGATCCGACCGTCGAAGAGGAGCCTGCGGGAGGGTCCGGAGAGACATGAGGGTGAGACAGAGAATATGGATGGTAGTTTTGGATATGCCAATAAGATCGCCAAAAATGGACAAGGCCATTTTGGCTGGGGATCGCATGTCACGAGCACAAGCGCACCGGCGTCGGCCAACGAATTCCTGACCGGCTGGGGAGAACAGCGCGTGCCGGTGATGGCGCGCCGGCAGCGGCTGCGTCAGCCGGCCACCTGGTCGGCCGCTGTCCTGATCGCCTCGATGTTCGCCCGATAGGCTTCGACGCTGCCGCCCTTGAAGATAGCCGCACCGGTGACCAGCACGCTGGCGCCGGCCGCGGTGACCAAAGGTGCTGTTTGCGGCGAGATGCCGCCGTCGATCTCGATCCGGATCGGCCGATTGCCGATCAGCGCCTTCACCCGCTTCACCTTGTCAACGACCTCCGGGATGAAAGCCTGGCCGCCAAAACCCGGATTGACGGTCATGATCAGGATCAGATCGAGCCGGTCGAGCACATATTCGATCGCCGTTTCCGGCGTCGCCGGGTTGAGCGACACGCCGGCCTGCTTGCCGAGGTCCCTGATCGTCTGCAGCGAACGGTCGAGATGCGGCCCGGCCTCTGCATGCACCGTCATGCCGTCGCAGCCAGCTTCGGCAAACGCCTGCAGATAGGGATCGGCCGGCGCGATCATCAGATGGCAGTCGAAGAAGGTTTTGGTGCGGTTGCGGATCGCCTTGATCACCGGCGGGCCGAAGCTGATGTTGGGCACGAAATGCCCGTCCATGACGTCGAGATGGATCCAGTCGGCGCCGGCCGCCACCACCGCCTCGACCTCGTCGCCCAGCTTCGAAAAATCCGACGCCAGCACAGATGGCGCGATCAGGGTCTTGTGAGCCATGTTCGCTTCCCGTTCTTAAGTCCGCCTTCGCCGTAATCGTCTCAGCGCTGCTTGTCGACAGGAATCCGGTGCCTGCGCAAAAGGAGAGAGGCAGCGTTGGCCACCTCTCTCCCTGTTCAAGCGTCGCGATTTCAGTTCACCGGATGCAGCGGCCTGGCCAGTGGTGGCAGCAAGACCTTGCCGCTGCCTTGCTTCACTTTTTGCAGATTGGGCTTCTTCACAGGTTGCCTGGGCACGCAGTGTCCACGCACTAGTTTTTCGGTTGCCCGGCAGGCGGTGATGATCAGCGGGTTCTTAACGCATGCCTTGCCGACCAGATGATAGCCGCGCTTGCAGTCGATAATGATGGAGGGCTTGCGCACACATCTCCCGTCGACGCGCTGTTCGTTGCGCTTGCACCTGTCGGCGATCACCGCATTGCGCACGCATTTCAGCCCCACCCGATGGTAACCGGGCAGGCAGTGGATGCTGACCCCGATGCACTTGCCGTTGACAAGCTTTTCGGTGCTGCGGCAGGCAGCCACGAGCGGCCTGTCGACGCATTTGCCACGGATCAGCCTTTGGCTCGGCAGGCATGTGCGGCCGGCATCGATGACGACCGGCGGAAGTTGCGGTTTGCCACGATTGGGTCGCGTATCGACTGCCAGACCATCGGCATTCGGATCAAAATTGCGCTTGATGCAGGTAAAATCCTCGCTGCTGTTGTCGACGGTGGCGATCGAACCGTTCTGCTTGATCTCCTGCAGGGTGCACTGGATCGAGCGGGTTCTGACGATGCTGAACTCGTGTGCGGCGCTCGCCTTGAACACACCGCCATCATTGAAGGCGGCCGTCGTGTCGGTGAAGAATGCGCCGTTCGAGCAGCTGATGCGGTAGTGAAACGCACCCGGCGCCTCGCGCTCGACGTCGAACGCCACCTGGCCCTTGCGCGGGCAGAGTTTTTTGAAGCCAGCGCTGTCCGAGACAGTGACCTCGCCCTGCCAGTCCGACTGCGCCGGCGGGTTGTCGGGGTTGTCCTGAGGTGCGTCGGTGAAGCCGCCCCCACCCGCGCCGGTGCAATGGACGGTGATGTCCTTCCAGCCGTCGAATGGCTCGAACGGTCCGTTGCCGACGATCTCGGTCTTGTACTGGAAATAGGCGGTGGCGCCGACATCCTCCCATTTCTCATAGGTGGCGAAATAGCCATTCTTGGTCGCGTCGTGTGACGCCCACGCCTGCTGCACCTCGGAGGTGATCGGCCCGTCGTTCTTCTGGCGCCAGATGCGCATCGACACGGGCCCGGCCTGGTTGGCCTGCGCCCGGCTCGTGACCTTCAACGACGGGCAGACCGTACCGGGCGTCGAGCCGGTCTGGTTCGACTGGTAGGTGGTCAGGAACAGCTTGACGTTGTCCACGTCGAATTCGCCGAAATCATTGGCAACGTCCTGAACCGGCGGCTTGATGACGGGGTCGCAGACAATCTGGACGTCGAACGAGCCATGCTCGGCATAGTGCGAGTCGTACAGCGGATGGGGCCAGCTGCCGCCCTGGGCCTCGCTGACCGCATTGTCCATGTCGAGCGCCGTGTCGGTGAGTGCCGAGAAGCTCGCATGAAAACTGTGCGTGAACGAGTAGGATTTTGTCGGCCCATCGGGCTGGAGGTGCTGGTTGCACCTGGCGATGATCTGGTCGCCGTAAGGCACGACGGCGATACCGGTGTCCGACGACAGCGGTAATATGGAGGGATCGAAGGAGAAATTTTCCTGATGATCGTAGTCGCGGCTGACAGGTGACGTGCTCCAGATCGGCGGAAACGCGCCGCACTGGCCTGGCCCACAAACGCCGAGCGCCACGCCGACATCCTGCACATAACCTGGCCACCGCGTGTTGAGCTTCATGTGGCCCCAGAACTGGACGTTGCCGCTCTTAAGCGTATCCCACTTTTGCTTGTCGCTCGAGCCGACGTGGATCGTCGTGTTGGCGCTTTCGGTGTTGAACGACATTGACTTGATGTTCGCCTGCTTGGCGAAGGCCGGTGTGGTAGCGAGCGCGGCTGCGATCAGGGCAGCGGTCGCCGCCGTGTTGCGGAAAGCATGCTTGGCTGAAGACATTTTCTCTCTCCCTGAAATGTTGCTTCACGGAGTTTGTCGCCGACTGCAGCGATTAGGTTCACGCGGCGGCTGAAACGCGTCCGACCAACACCAAAACCCCGCCGGATTGCTCAGGCGAGGTCTTGGTGTTGCGGTCCAAGGTGACGGACTGTTGCGCGCCGGGTCCCCTACTGGAGAGCCCGCGGCCTGCGCCTCGGCTGCTGCAGGATGTTCGGGTTCAGCAGCAGGTTCGGATTGATCTGCAGCGTCGGCGCCCTGCGGATAGGGTGGCAGTCCGGATACTGTCCGACTGTCCCGACCGGGCAGCGCCGCCTGATGATCGGCTGGCACCGGCCGTTGATCAGCCGTGAACCAGGCGCGCACTCCAGCTGCGCCCGGCGGCATGCGCCTCTGATCACCTCGGTCCCGCGCGGGCAGACACAGGCGCCGCGTTTGTTGTGAACCTGGCCGCGGATGGTGCACAGTTCAACCGTCGGTTGCTTGACGATCGGCAAGCAGGCCCTGCCCCTCAGTTCCGTCCGTCTCGGACAGACGCAATTGCCGCTCTTGGTGCGGACCTGGCCAGGCAGCAGCTTGCACAGGCGTGCCGGCGGCTCGTCGGTCGACACGCACCTGCGGTTATCCAGCTCGGTTCCGCGCGGGCAGACACAACGCCCGTCGGAGGTACGGATCTGGCTCTTGAGCAGCACGCAGCGGTCCTTCGGTTTCGATATGATGACCGTGCCACCAGCCGACGAGCACTGGCCGTTGCGGAAAGTGGTGCCTTGCGGGCAGACGCAGCGGCCGGCGTCGTTCATGACGAGGCCCTGCGAGCACGCCTTCTTCCCCTCATTATTCTTGATGGTGAAGGGATGGCAGGCATAGGCCTTGCCGCGATCGCCCTGCACGCTGGTCAGGTCGCCGGAGAGCATTTTGCCCGCACCTCGCACCGGCGTGTCGGGCGACAGCACGCCGACGCAGTTCTGGCCGCTGACGGCGCCCTGCAGATCGGCCAGGCGGCCGTCGTCGGGAATGATCGCGGTCACACGGTGAACGTGGCTTTCCCCGGCGCCGAGCGTCAGATTGGCGATGCAGGACGCAGGCAAGGTCGCCGGTTCCGGCGCACAACCGAAGGGCGGGTCGATCGAGGTGATCGCCACGCCTTCCAGCCGGCCGAGGCCTTCGACACCGATCGCATCACCAATGCGAACCGGACCGGAGAAGGCGTTTTTCCCATCATTCGCGATGGTCAACTCGAACGAGCAGGGCTGGCCGATCCGGCACTCGGCATCGCCGGTCTTCTCGACACGGATGCTCGAGGCGCCGCCACCCTTGGCGCAGGCCCTGCCGATCGGATGGACGATGTCGTCTCCTGGCGCCGGACCGTAGGAACCGCGTGCGCAGTTCTCGAACACGCCATTCGCCGCAAGCGCCACATCGAAGTGGCGGCTGGTTCCGGGCGCCATGACGGCGCCGGGAATCTGGCACGACAACGCATTGGCCGGAACCGGTCCGCACGTCCATTCCGCGCCGTCGGGTGTGACGGTCTGGATCTGGACGGGCGCGCCGCCAGCCACCAGCGTGGCGGCATCGTTGACCCAAACCGGACCGGTGGGGGCACTGGTGCCGGTGCTGATGACGGTGATGCGGCAGGTGACGGCCGCAGCACCGGCCAGCGCTCCGCTGCACAGTTTGGTGAGGCGCATGGCCGGCTTGCCGCTGTCGGAATGACGGATGCGTTGCCTGGCGCATGCCTTGTTGTTGGTGAGGTCGTTCTCGCCGGGGATGGCTTTCACCTCGGCGCAGTTCTCGACCGTGTTTGGCCGGTAGCCGGCCGGCATCACCGCCTTGACGAAGATTGGCGTGGAAGCGCCCGGCGAGAGCACGATGCCGGCATTGTCGCAACGGAACTGGCCGGGGCCGTTCGGTCCGCATGTCCATGGCGGGATCGGGCCGAAGCTCGACGATGCCGGCACGCCACCCGGATAGGTATCGGTAACCGTCAGCGGCCCGTCGTAGCGGACGTTGCCGTTGTTGATGATATCGATCACGAAGGTGCAGACACCATCTGCCGTGCAGACCGGGGCGCGGGCACGCTTCTTCAGGATCAGATCGACCTTCTTTTCCACCGGCGGCCGGCAGTCGCGGTCCCGGTCGCCACGCCGGCAGATCGGGATCGAGGCGCCGGCACGGCCTTCACAGGGATGCCAGACTTCGACGTCGCCGACATGCCCTTCTACCTCAGGGCCTTCTACCTCAGGGCCTTCTACCTCGGGGTCTTCGAAATAGCCGTCAAAGTCGACGAACCACGCGCCGAAAGGCGGCACGTTGGCCGGCTTGACCAGCGCCGTCGGCGTGATCTGCACACCGTGCACGGCGAGCGGCCCGCCGCCGGCAAGCCGTTCGGCAAGCGCGGGGTTGTCGCGCAACTTGTCTGCGGCCTTGACCAGCGTCTCGGTGCAGACGCTCGCGTCGAGATTGCCGTCGGCGTCATAGCCATATTGCAGGTCGAGGCCGCCAGCTGACTGCCGATTGTCTTGCGGGAAGCCGACCGCATAGTCCTGCGGCATTTCCACCCAGATTGATTCCGTCGCCGGATCGTCCGGGTTTTCGCGCCCGTAGCGGAAGACCTCGCCCGTGCCGGTATCGGCGAACCGGCTGTAGTCGTAGCGGTTTTCCACCGGGCCGCGCTGGGCCAGGTACATGAAGCCGCTGATGTCGAAAGCGATGTCGGTGACGGCGTTGTCGGCCTTGACCGTCAATTCCCAGCGCGGGTCGCCAGCAAAGCTGCCGTCGCGGGCAACGCCCACCGACCAGAGCTCGGCCTTTTCACCGACGGAATAATAGAGGCGGCCGCCGTGATAGGCGACGGACCAGACTCGACGCTCATCCTGCGTATAACCCCAGCTGTCGGGGTCCTCGCTGTCGAAGGCAGCATCCTCGATGTCCATCACCAGGCCATCGTCGGCAAGCGGGACCAGCCCGTGCGCCGGGCGTCCGGCAACGCCATGGTCGAACCTGTCGACCAGCGTGCCGTTGGCGTCGATGCGGTGGATGAGACCGGTGTCGAGGTCGCTGGCGAAGAACTGGCGGCGGATAGTGTCGAAGGTGACGTCGCCGATGCCAGGGCCGCTGTTGGTGTCGAGGTCGGCGAATTTGCTGACCTGGCCGGTGATGCCGTCGATCTTCCAGATCGTGCCCGGTCCGCCACCGTTCTCGGTGCCGAACTGGCCGTCCATGAAGGTGGCGCCGGCAGCACCGCGACGCTGCCGCTCGGGACGACCGTCCGCATCTTCGTCTGACGTGACGATGCGGACGCCATGCAGCGAGGTGGCGCCGGCATAGAGGTTCGCAATGCCCGAGGGAGAACCGTCGCGTACGCCGTCGTCATAGGTGATGCCGAACACCTGGCCGATCTGCCCGGCCGTCACTTCGAAGGGCGGCGGCGTGAAGACGAGTTGACCGGAGGCCCGCCCGCCCAGCCTTGAAACGTCAAAGACGCGCAAGGTTGCGCGCGTCGTGTCGATAAAGGTTTCGTCGACCGGGTCGACGCTGGGCGGCAGGCCCTCCTCAAGATCACGAATGACGGTACCGGAAAATCCGGTCACCGCCATCGAGCCTGGATAGATGATCTGCGTTTCCTGCGCCTGGACGGCACCGCCAAGCCACAGGATGGTGGCGAGCGCCAACGCCGGAAAGCCGCTGGCCGGCTGCATCGCACGGCGCAAACGGCCAGCACGAGAGCGTACGAACGCGCCGTGGTCGCAAGACATGGATTCCCCCCGCGGGCGACGGGAGAAACATCCGGTGTTTCCGCGCAAATCAGGGCAAGGCGCGACGTTCCGGCACGTTTTCCCTGATCGAATTTGTCTGCTTTCCTCGTAATCACGATATGCCGGCTCTTACGCATGGTCAACGCAACCAGCGGAACGCCTGGCATAGCGACCCCACCCCGAAAGCGGTGGTCGCGCTGAGCCTGGATTTCCAGTCATGGCCTTTCCTTTCCAGGGCCGCACCACGCAGCGCATCTGGGTGTCAGTCGCGAACCGACGCGGAAAGGTTCATGGGCCGGAGAACCCTGGCCGGGGCCGAGAAAAGGATGTGTTGGATGCCTTGCGCAGAATGCTTGCGCGCCGCGCAGCCTGTTCTTATATACGCGCCAAGCCGTTCGGCGCCGGAATGCCGGTTGCCGAAGCGGAATTTCTTGTGAACAGGGGCTTTCGTCGGAACGCCTGTACGGGTCCTGAGAGCCTGCTTAGCGGAGAGATTAGAAAAATGGCAAAAGTAATCGGTATCGATCTGGGGACCACCAACTCCTGCGTCGCCATCATGGACGGCAAGGAATCGAAGGTCATCGAGAATGCGGAAGGCGCGCGAACGACCCCATCCATCGTCGCCATCAACAGCGACGGCGAGCGCCTCGTCGGCCAGCCGGCCAAGCGCCAGGCGGTCACCAATCCTGAAAACACCATCTTCGCGGTCAAGCGCCTGATCGGCCGCCGCTATGACGATCCGGTTACGGAAAAGGACAAGAAGCTTGTCCCCTACCAGATCGTCAAGGGCGACAATGGCGACGCCTGGGTCGAGGCCGGCGGCAAGAAGCAGTCGCCCAGCCAGATCTCGGCAATGATCCTGCAGAAGATGAAGGAAACGGCGGAAGCCTATCTCGGCGAGAAGGTCGAGAAGGCGGTGATCACCGTTCCGGCCTATTTCAACGACGCCCAGCGCCAGGCCACCAAGGATGCCGGCAAGATCGCCGGCCTGGAAGTGCTGCGCATCATCAACGAGCCGACCGCGGCCGCACTTGCCTACGGCCTCGACAAGAAGGAAGGCAAGACCATTGCCGTCTATGACCTTGGCGGCGGCACGTTCGACATTTCGGTGCTCGAAATCGGCGACGGCGTGTTCGAGGTGAAGTCGACCAATGGCGACACCTTCCTCGGCGGCGAGGATTTCGACATGCGTCTGGTCGAATATCTGGCGGCCGAGTTCAAGAAGGAACAGGGCATCGACCTGCGCAGCGACAAGCTCGCGCTTCAGCGCCTCAAGGAAGCGGCCGAAAAGGCCAAGATAGAGCTGTCGTCGACGACGCAGACCGAGATCAACCTGCCCTTCATCACCGCCGATGCCACCGGCCCCAAGCACCTGACGCTGAAGCTGACGCGGGCGAAGTTCGAGAGCCTGGTCGAGGATCTCGTCCAGCGCACGATCGAACCCTGCAAGGCGGCGCTCAAGGATGCCGGCCTGAAGGCCGGCGAAATCGACGAGGTCGTCCTGGTCGGCGGCATGACCCGCATGCCCAAGATCCAGGAGATCGTGAAGCAGTTCTTCGGCAAGGAGCCGCACAAGGGCGTCAATCCGGATGAGGTCGTCGCATTGGGCGCCGCCATCCAGGCCGGCGTGCTGCAGGGCGACGTCAAGGACGTGCTGTTGCTTGACGTGACGCCGCTGTCGCTCGGCATCGAGACGCTGGGTGGTGTGTTCACGCGGCTGATCGAGCGCAACACGACGATCCCGACCAAGAAGAGCCAGGTGTTCTCGACTGCCGAGGATTCACAATCGGCCGTGACCATCCGCGTCTTCCAGGGCGAGCGTGAAATGGCCGCCGACAACAAGGCGCTCGGCCAGTTCGACCTGGTCGGCATTCCGCCGGCGCCGCGCGGCGTGCCGCAGATCGAGGTCACTTTCGACATCGACGCCAACGGTATCGTCAACGTCTCCGCCAAGGACAAGGGCACCGGCAAGGAGCACCAGATCCGCATCCAGGCGTCTGGCGGCCTTTCGGACGCCGACATCGAGAAGATGGTGAAGGACGCCGAAGCCAATGCCGAGGCCGACAAGAAGCGGCGCGCGTTGGTCGAGGCCCGCAACCAGGCCGAGGCGCTGGTGCATTCCTCGGAAAAGTCGCTGAAGGAATATGGCGAGAAGGTTTCCGAGGCCGACCGCACGGCGATCGCCGATGCGATCGCGGCGCTGAAGACCGCTGCCGAAGGCGACGACGCCGCCGAGATCGAAGCCAAGACGCAGGCGCTCGCCGAAACCTCGATGAAGCTCGGCCAGGCCATGTATGAGGCTTCGCAGAAGGAAGCTGCGGAAGCTGACGCCAAGGCGGACGCCGCCAAGGACAGCGACGTGGTCGACGCCGACTTCGAGGAAATCAACGAGGACGACGACAAGAAGAAGTCGGCCTAAGCGGCCTGCCGGCAGGTTTAGGCGCATGACCCCGAAATCGGAATCGATTTCCGGAAAGGATCATGCGCAAAAATCAAAGTGCTATAGCGTCCTTTGCGTGTCCAACAGGACGCGCGGCGCTGTAGTAAAGCCCGGCGTAAAGCCGGGCTTTTTTGCCACTCTGGCCGAAAAAGTGCGTGCCTGATCGAAAAAGTGCGGGCAAGCCCGTGTCAACACTGGCATCCCGGCTCCATCGCACCTAAATCGGAACAGCGTGCCGGCGAACGACGCAAAGTGCTTCAAGACGTTGAATATCCGGACTGCGGGAAAAGATGAAACCTGATTTCTACGAAACGCTGGGCGTGCAAAAGGGGGCCGACGAGAAGGAGCTCAAGAGCGCTTTCCGCAAGCTGGCCATGCAGTTCCACCCCGATCGCAATCCCGGCGATCATGCCTGCGAGCACAAGTTCAAGGAAATCAACGAAGCCTACGAGACGTTGAAGGATCCGCAGAAGCGGGCGGCCTACGACCGTTTCGGCCACGCCGCCTTCGAACAGGGCGGCATGAACGGCGGCGCACACGGCTTCGGCGCCGGCGGTTTCGCCGACATCTTCGAGGATATTTTCGGCGACATGATGGGCGGGCGTCAGCGCCGTTCGTCAGGCGGACGCGAGCGCGGTGCAGACCTGCGCTACAATATGGAAATCACGCTGGAGGAGGCGTTTGCCGGCAAGACGGCGCAGATCCACGTGCCGGCATCGATCTCCTGCATGGAATGCTCCGGCAGCGGCGCCAAGCCCGGCACCCAGCCCGTCACCTGCTCGATGTGCAACGGCCACGGCAAGGTGCGCGCCACGCAAGGCTTCTTCTCGATCGAGCGCACCTGCCCGCAATGCCAGGGACGTGGCCAGACCATCAAGGAGCCGTGCGCGAAATGCGCCGGCCAGGGCCGCGTCACCGAGGAGCGCTCGCTGTCGGTCAACATCCCGGCCGGCATTGAGGACGGCACCCGCATCCGCCTCGCCAATGAGGGCGAGGCCGGCCTGCGCGGCGGCCCGTCGGGCGATCTATATATTTTCCTGGCGGTCAAGCCGCACGAATTCTTCCAGCGCGACGGCGCCGATCTCTACTGCAAGGTGCCGATCTCAATGACGACGGCTGCCCTTGGCGGTTCCTTCGAGGTGACGACGCTGGACGGCACCCAGACGAAGGTCAAGGTGCCGGAAGGCACCCAGAACGGCCGTCAGTTCCGCCTCAAGGGCAAGGGCATGCCGGTGCTGCGCCAGCACAATGTCGGCGATCTCTACATCCAGACCGCGGTCGAGACGCCGCAGAACCTATCCCGCCGCCAGCGCGAGCTGCTGGAGGAGTTCGAGCAGCTTTCCTCGAAGGATAATTCGCCGCAGTCGAGCGGCTTTTTCGCCCGCATGAAGGACTTTTTCGAGACCTTCAGCGAGCGCTGATGGCGACTCTCGCCATTCGGATGTAGAATACAGCCGAGCGGAAGCTCCCCTAGCGTCATCAACACCTTATACCGGCGTCCGCCTTGCCTTGAAGCCCGTAGCTGCTAAGTAGCCACTCGGGGGACCGTTCAGGAGAACTTGCATGGCACATGGTCCCGGACTGCGAAAGACGCTGGCAGAGAAGTTCGACGACGAACTGAAGTTCTTCAAGGGCTGGATCGACAAGCCGAAGGCGGTCGGTTCGATCGTGCCGACCAGTTCCATCACGGCCCGCAAGATGGCCTCCGTCGTCAACCCGATGTCGGGCCTGCCGGTGCTCGAAGTCGGGCCCGGCACCGGTGTCATCACCCGAGCCATCCTCGCCCACGGCGTAAAGCCTGAAAATCTCTACGCAGTCGAATACTCCCCCGATTTCGTGCGCCATCTGCGCCAGCTCTATCCCGGCGTCAACGTCATCGAGGGCGATGCCTTCAATCTCGATGCGACACTCGGCGACAAGAGCGGCCTGACCTTCGATTCGGTCATCTCCGGCGTGCCATTGCTCAATTTCCCGGTCGAACAGCGCGTCGCCTACGTCGAAAGCCTTCTCGACCGCATCCCGACAGGCCGCCCGGTCGTGCAGCTGACCTACGGCCCGCTGTCGCCGATCCCGCCCGGCCGCGGCGACTACACGGTCGAGCATTTCCATTTCGTCATCCGCAACATCCCGCCAACGCAGCTTTGGATCTACCGGCGTGGGGCGCATTAGCTTCTCCGCGCAAAGCCGTTCGGCGATTAGTGGAAACGCGCGTCACTTCGTCATCCAAGGGAGCGTAGCGACGCAGCCCAGACCCGAGAATCCATGCCGGGACATCTGAGCACCGCAACGGTACAGAAGTCTGCTCCGCGGCACTCCGCGGCCAAGGTCGCGGAATGGATCCCAGGGTCTCCGCGACGGAGCTTCGCCCAGGGATGACGAAGTTGGCGTTGATTTGACAGATCCCTGGCTGTACCTGTCCGGGAACAAGGGGGCCCGATGGCAGTGATCGCGAAAATTCTCGTCTTCGCCGGTTCGATTCGCTCTGGCGCCTACAGCGGCAGGACCGCCGATGTGGCGCAGAAGGAACTCGCCCTGCAGGGCGCCGAGGTGACCCGCATCTCGCTTGCCGACTATCCGCTGCCGATCCTCGACGAGGACCTGGAAAAGGAGAAAGGCATTCCCGAGAACGCCATCAAGCTTGCCCGGCAAATCGCGGCCCATGACGGGCTGCTGATCGCGACGCCCGAATATAACGGCTCGATCCCGCCGCTGCTCAAGAATACCATCGATTGGGTGAGCCGGGTGCGCACGGATGACGGGCGGTCGTTCCGGCCGTTCACCGGCAAGCCCGCCGGCCTTTGTTCGTCTTCCAAAGGACATTTCGCCGGGGTACGCTGCATCAACCATCTGCGCGCCGTGCTGGTGCGCTGCCAGATGGAGGTGGTGACGCCGGAGTGCTCTGTCCCGGAGGGCGGCAACGCCTTCGACGAGGACGGGAATTTCAGGGACGAGCGACTGCACAGATCGATGGAGCACCTATGCCGCACGCTGATCGAAACCTCGCGCCTGCTGTCGACGCGGATCGAGGCGTGATCCAGGAGCGCGCCAGCACCATGCAAGACAGGCTGATCGTCGGCCTCGACGTGCCGACGCTGAAGGACGCCGAGACGGTGGTGCGCGAGCTCGACGGGGTCGTCTCCTTCTACAAGATCGGCTATCAGCTCGCCTTCGCCGGCGGCCTCGACTTCGCCCGCGAGCTCGCCAGCGGCGGCACCAGGATCTTCCTCGACATGAAGCTGCTCGACATCGACAACACGGTAGCCAAGGGCGTCGAGGCCATTGCCAGGATGGGCATGACCATGCTGACGCTGCACGCCTATCCGAAGACGATGAAGGCAGCGGTCGCGGCCGCCAGGGGCAGCGATCTCTGCCTGCTTGGCGTCACCGTGCTGACCTCGATGGACGAGCAGGACGTGATCGACGCCGGTTATGAGCATGACCCGCATACGCTGGTGCTGAGGCGCTCCGAGCAGGCGCTGCATGCCGGCATGGGCGGCATCGTCTGCTCGGCCGAGGAAGCGGAGGCAGTGCGCCGGATCGTCGGCCCCAACATGGCCGTCGTCACGCCGGGGATACGGCCCAAGGGCAGCGACCATGGCGACCAGAAACGCGTCGTCACGCCGGCGCAGGCGATCCGCAACGGCTCCAGCCATCTCGTCGTCGGCCGGCCGATCGTCAGCGCCGCCGACAGGCGAGCGGTCGCGGAAGCAATTCTTGACGAAATGCGCTCGGCCTAACAATTCGGAGAACAAGCATGCCGAAGGGATACTGGATCGCCCGCGTCGATGTGCGCGATGCGGAAGGCTACAAGGACTATGTCACTGCCGCCAAACCGGCTTTCGATCGTTTCGGCGCCGTTTTCCTGGCACGAGGCGGTGCGCATGAAAAAGCAGAAGGGCCGGGCCGCGACCGCAACGTGATCATCGAGTTTCCGTCATTGGCTGCGGCGCACGATTGCTATCACTCGCCCGAATACCAGCGCGCCGTCGCGATCCGGCAGAAGGTGGCCGACGGCGAGATCGTGCTGGTCGAAGGGGTTTAGTTCAGCGGCCACCGCCGTGGCGTGCATAGTCATTTGGAACCGTCGCGAACGTGCCCGCGGCGTTCAGATCGAATGCAGGATGTAAAGCTTGCGCGTTTTCTCATGGATGGTCCATTCGCCCTCCCAGCCAAGCGGCAGGACGAGCAATTCGCCGGGTCCGACATCTTTGGCTGCGCCACCAGGACCGTGCAGCGTCACGCGGCCGGACACGATGTGGCAGATCTCGGAATTCGTCTCGCGGCGCGCGGTGAACCGGCCTTGCGAACATTCCCAGACACCGACTTCGATCTTGCCATCCTCCGACGTCCAAAGCGTGTTGGCTGCTTCCAGCTGATCGCCTTCCAGCGAGGTGGGTTTCGGCTGGGGCTCACCGAGGTCGATATGCGCCAGGTGGGCGAAGGTCTTGAAGTCCATCATTGCTAAATCCTCGAAGTGATGCGGGTCAGTGCCCGGTGATGCGATCGGCCAGGGCGGCCAGCCGCGACGTGCGCGGCAGCCCCTTTGCTTCCCGCTCGTCGGCAATTCGATAGAGCTGATACATCGAATGGACGCCAAGCCAGCGCAGCGGCTCTGGCTCCCACTTGCGCACGGTTCGATTGACCCAGGGAAGCCGCGTCAACTCGGTGTCGTTGCCCAGCAGCAGATCGCGCAGAGTGCGCCCTGAGAGGTTCGAGGTGGAAACGCCGAGGCCGACATAACCGCCGGCCCAGGCTATTCCGGTGTGCCTGTCAAAGCCCACCGTCGTGCACCAGTCGCGCGGCACGCCCAGCGTTCCACACCACGCGTGGTCGAGCTTGAGCCCCTTGGTCTGCGGCAGAAGCGTCGTCAGGATTTTATGCAGCTTGTCGATCGTCGCCTGCTGGGTGACGCCTCGAACGTCGGTCTTCGAGCCTAACCGATAGGGCACCCCGCGCCCGCCCATGGCAATGCGTCCTTCCCGGGTGCGCTGGGCGTAGCAGTAAGTGTGCGCGGCGTCGCCGAGCACCTCGTAGCCATCCCAGCCGATTTCGCCCCACAGCTTGTCGGAAAGCGGCTCGGTGACCACGATGGCGCTGTTGAGCGCCAACCACAGTCTTTCGTGGCCGGCGATTCCCGCGGTAAAACCCTCGGTCGCCCGCACGATCTTTTCGGCTCGCACCACGCCCCGGTTGGTTGCGACCGTGCCCTTCTCGATCGACAGCACGGTCGTCTGTTCGTAGATCGGGACGCCGAGCCGCTCCACTGCCCTGGCGAGCCCCTGCACCAGCTTTGCGGGCTGAATCCGCGCAACCTTCTTGATGACGAAGGCGCCGCGGGCGTTGTGTACCGCTATGCGCCGACGCATCTCGGCTGCATCGATATACCCGACGCGCTCGTCGGTCAGCGCCCAGGATCTGGCATGGGCATACATCGCCTTGGCGCGCTGCTCCTGCGCCTCGTTGGTTGCGACCAGCAGTTCGTCGGTGCGACGAATGTCGGCGTCGATGCCTTCAGCTTCCGCAACCGATATGATCTCGTTCACCGTGCCCGTCATTGCCGCCTGCATGGCGATGACTGCAGCGCGCGAGGTTGCCTCCTCATATTTTTCGCGCGACCAAGAGAACCCGCCGGACAGCCAGCCGCCATTGCGCCCCGAAGCACCGAAGCCGGCGAACTCCTTCTCGATGACGACAATATTGAGATGCGGGGCTGCCTGCTTCAGATAATAGGCGGTCCAAAGGCCGGTGTAGCCGGCCCCGACGATGCAGACGTCGGCCACGATATCGCCCTGCAGCGGCGGCCGATAGCCGGGCACCCCGCCGATGTCGGCATACCAGAATGAAACGTCGCCGTTCTTCTTCACGTCCATTGTCGCGATTTCCCAGACAGGATTTTAGGTCAGCGTGAAATCGGCGTTTTCGTCGTCGGCCAGCAGCTTCACGTCGCTGCCCGCGAATACGAGGTCGACCTCGTCGCCGATGGCGAAGGTCTCGGCCTCCAGCGTCGAGCGCACGATCGCCTTCGAGGTGTCGGCCAGCACGACCTCGTATTTAGAGCCAGATCCGAGATAGATGGCCTCGCCGATGCGCCCGGGCAGGGTGTTTCGATCTTGTCCGCCCTTTCCCCGCCTGGCGAGGCTCAGCTTCTCCGGCCGCAGCAGCATCACCGGCTTGGCGCCGTCGGCAAGGCGTTTGGCGGCGGCCACGTTCCGTCCGGCTACGTCGATGGCGGTCTCGTTGCCGGAGGTGGAGGCTGCACCACGCAGTATCGTCGAGTCGCCGACGAACTTTCCGACGAACAACGTCTCGGGCTCGTCGTAGAGTTGGCGACCGGTGCCGATCTGCTCGATGCGTCCCTGGTTGAACACGGCGATGCGGTCCGAGAGGACCAGGGCCTCCTCCTGATCGTGTGTGACGTAGACGAAGGTGGTGCCCAATTCCCTGTGGATCCGTTTGATCTCGAGCTGCAGCCATTCACGCAGCTTCTTGTCGAGTGCGCCGAGCGGCTCGTCCATCAAGAGCAGCGGCGGGTCGAATACGATGGCACGCGCCAGCGCGACGCGCTGCTGCTGTCCGCCGGAGAGCTCGCTGGGGAAGCGGTGGCCGAAATCGGCCATCCTCACCATGTCCAGCGCCTTGCGCACCCGGGCCGCGCGATCGGGATTGGCGATGCCGCGCAGGGTCAGCGGATATGCGACGTTCCTGCTCACCGTCATATGCGGGAACAGCGCGTAGTGCTGGAAGACGACGCCGATATTGCGTTTGTGCGCCGGTACGCCGATGACGCTTTTGCCGCCGACGTCAAGTGAACCCGAGCTGACTTCGGTGAAGCCGGCGATGACGTTGAGTGTGGTCGTCTTGCCCGAACCGCTGGGTCCGAGCAGCGTCATGAACTCCCCCGGCTCGATGCGCAGCGAGACCTTGTCGAGGGCGATGAAGCTGCCATAGTGTTTGCTGACGGATTTGAGATCTATGGCTGCGCCGCGGGTCGATGGTGAGTCCATGTCAACGTTTTCCCTGTCTCGAACCGATCAGCAGCCCCGCCCCGATCACTAGCGACGTCACGATGAAGAGCAGCGTGCCCACTGCCGCAACGGTGGGGTCGGCGTCCCGGGTGATGCTCGAGAATATCTGGACCGGCAGTGTCTTCAGATACGGGCTGGTGATGAACAGCGCGACGATGATCTCGTCGAATGAGGTCACGAACGCAAACAGCAGTCCCGACAGGATGCCCGGCGCGATCAGCGGCAAGGTCACCGTCCTGAACGCCGTCAGCCGGGTCGCGCCGAGGCTGGCCGCAGCAGTCTCAAGCCGTTTGTCGAAGACTTCCAGGCTGGCGGAGACGGCGATGATGACGAAAGGAACGGCGAGCATCGTGTGGGCCAGCACGAAGCCGGTCATGGTGCCGACCAACCGCGTATCGAGATAGACCGCGTAGATTCCGACGGCGAGCACCACCCCCGGCACGACCATTGGCGTGATCAGCAGCGCGCGCAGCACGCCGCTGACGCGACTTTTCATGCGGTCGAGGCCGAATGCCGCCAGCGTGCCGATGACGGTGGCGAACAGCGCCGTGACGACGGCGACCTTGAGCGAGCCGACCAGGCTCGCCGACCATTCGGGGTTGGTGAAAAAGTTCTGGTACCACTGCCAGGAAAAGCCGGATGGCGGAAAGGCCAGCGACTTCTTGTCGTTGAACGACATCGGCACGACAACGATTGTCGGTGCGACCAGCCAGACCGCTACCAGCAGGCAGTACAGACCGAGCAGGATTCGACCGGGCTGTTTCATCAGCGCCTCGAGCCCGTCTTGTACGGTTGACGCGACAGCGGCGCTGCGAGCGCGAGCAGGACGAAGGTCGCGATCAACAGCACCACACCCATCGCACCGCCGCGGCCCCAGTTGAGCAGGCTGAGCACCTGGTTCTGGATCAGGGTCGAGAGCATGGTCGATCGCGGACCACCGAGCAGCGCCGGGGTGATGTAGAAGCCGAGTGCAAGAATGAAGACGATGATGGCGCCCGCGTAGACGCCCGGAAGCGAGAGCGGCAGATAGACCTGGGCAAAGGCGCGCGCCGGGCTCGCGCCGAGGCTCCGTGCCGCCTGCATGAGCCGCAGGTCGATCGTCTTCATCACCGAATAGAGCGGCAGGATCATGAACGGCAACAGCACCTGCGCCATGCCGATCACCACGCCTGTCTGCGTGCGGATCAGCTTGACCGGGCTGAGGCCGACTGCCCTGATGACGGAGTTGATCACGCCGGAATCCTGCAGCAGGATGACCCATGCCAGAGTGCGCACCACGCCGCTCACCCAGAACGGCACCAGCACGCACAGGATGAGGACGAGCCGCATCCTGGGTCCGACCGCGGTCATCACATAGGCATAGGGATAGCCGGCGATGAGACATACCAGCGTAGCCCAGGCGGAGATCGCGAAGGTCCGCTGAAGCACCGTCAGATTGACCGGTGTGCCGAAGAACCACGCATAGTTCTGCCATCCCCATTGCGGCTCGGAAAAGCTGCGCAAGGTGACGATGGCGAGCGGCAGGCCCAGGCAGATGACGAGCAGCAGCAGCGACGGCGCGACGAGCCAGAAAGCCTGTCCACGAAACCAGCGCCGCCGGCCGTCTGCCGCGACAGCCGGAACAGTGTCCCGGCTGTCGATTGCTCTCGTTGCCACGGCGGCGGACCTAATTGCCGGCCATCAACCCGTTCCACTTTTCGTTCGCCACCTCGAAGTTCTCCACCCAGAACTTGATGTTCTGCTGATAGCCAAGCTTCAGCTTGTCCGGCGTGTTGGTCATGAACGCCGCGGTGATCTCGTCCACTTCGGGCTTCGCGTCCTTGTGGATCGGGGTATACGAGGTGGTTTTTGCAAGCGTCTCCTGCGCGCTCTTGCCGAGGTAGGCGTTGATCAGCGCATGCGCGGCGTCGGGGTCCTTGACGCCCATCGGAATGGTCATCTGATCCATCACCACCAGCCAGTCCTGCCACGCCGGCGTGTACTTCGCGCCGTTCTTCACCGCGGTCATGGCACGTCCGGTCCACATCGCGATCATGTCGGCTTCGCCGGATTCGGCGAGCTGCTGGGAATCGGCGCCGGTCTTCCAGAAGATCGTGTCCGGGCCGAGCGATTTCACCTTCTCGATAGCCTTGTCGATATCGGCAACGGTCATGTTTTCGACCGACCCGCCGGCGGCGAGCAGTGCCTGCTCAATCATGCCGCCGGACAGATCGCCGCTGCCGTCCAGGGCGCGCGAGCCCGGGAATTTCTCGATGTCGAAGAAATCCTTCCAGTTCTTGGGCGGGTTATCCTTGTACTTTTCGGTGTTGTACATCAGCACCACGCCATAGTTCATGGCCGGCACGCTGCATTCGCTGATCTGGCCCTCCGGAATGTTGGACGTATCGATCTTTGAGAAGTCCAGCTTCTGGAACAGCTTGCCGCAATAGACGTAGGGCGGGAAATCGCCGGTATCGACAACGTCCCAGGTGACATTGCCGGACTCGACCTGCGCCTGCAATTTCGAGATCTCGGTTGGCCCGTCGCTGAGCAGCGTCACGCCTGATTTGTCGACGAACTCTTTCAGCGCAGCGATCTGACCATCCTGATAAATGCCCCCATACGAGACGAAGGTGAGCGTCTTGCCCTTCAGCGAGCCCTCTGCTACCTCGCCCGCCACCGGCTTGCTCTGCGCAAGCGCTGATGTGGTGATCATCAGCAGCCCGAGCGCGGCCACCTGTCCGATCTTGGTCTTCATGTTTTATCTCCCATTTATGTGCGCCCGCATTAGTTCGGTCCGTCCGGCTGCGAGCCTTGTCCGGGCGTGTATCGATTGAGTTCCGCCGCGCCACTGGTCGGGGGCGCGATGATCCAGAGCACCTGCGCCGGCTTCTTGCCGACATTCTCTGTACGATGCGGCGTCGAGGTGGCGTATTCGATGCTGTCGCCTTCGTTCATGACGAAGCGCTCGTCTGCCAGCGTCAGCTCGACTGTTCCCTTCAGGACGACGAACATCTCGTGCTTGCCGCCATGCGTGTAAGCTTCGTCGCCGGTCGAGCCGCCGACGTCGAACTCCCCCGAATAAACTTCGAATTCATGGATCGGCCGCCGCGACAGCAACGTCTTTCGGCAACCGTGGCTGATCGGCAGCAGGGGGCGGTCGGCTCTGGTAAGCACCTTGTGGAACCCGCCTTCAGTCTGCTCGAACAGGTCGTTGATGCCGAGATCCAAGGCTGCCGCGATCCGCATCAGGGTGCTGGCACTGGCGCCGCTCAGATTTCGCTCGAGCTGGCTGATGAAGCTCGCCGTCGTGCCGACCATGTCAGCCAGCTGGCGAAGCGAAATGCGTCGGGCCGTGCGAATGGCCTTGATCCGGCCGCCGACATGCTTGGCCTTGCCGGCTTCCGTCGCCGCCAGCGCGGCTACCTCCGGGAATGTCGCAGGGTCGACTTTCACCGAGTGCCTCCTTCACTTAACACCTTATTAAGTGGAGTGTCGAAGCGCAAGCCGTTTGTCGAGGCACGGTCCTGGCCCGTCGGCGCGGCTGCGTACGCGGGCGCTGCTCATTTCATGGGCGAGGCGAAAAAACGGCTCGTGGCGGTCGCGGCCATCGCATCGGCGAGGCCCATCCCCCATTGCGTGCGGCAATAGGCGCGGAAATCGAAGCAGGGCAGGCCCGGGCAGACCTCGAACTCGATGAGGTGGATGCTATCGTCGGCTCCGATCCGGAAATCGACGGAAAACACATCCCGCAGGCCAAGCCCGGCGATCAGGCTTTGCGCGATCCGTCGGATCCTTGCATCGGCTCGCGGCTGGCTGGCGGCAACCGGCAGCAGCACCGGCTCGGCATATGTTCCCGCCGCCCTGGCAGCCTCGCCGGTGTCGCCGTAGAGCGCCAGGCTGTCTTCCATTGTCTGGAAATCACTTCCCGACTCGACAAAGACGATGCCGAGCGCTTCGACGCCGGTGTCCGGCTTCAGACCGAGAAAACTGGCGCGCGCATTGCGCCCGGTGACGTAGGGCTGCACGACGACATCATCGCGATAGGCAGCGAAGACGCGCCGGCTAAGCTCAAGCGCGTGGCCGAGATCTCTGCTGCGCGAATCCGGCCAGATGCCAATCTTGGCGCCAAGCCGGCTCGGCTTGACGAACCAGCCGGCTGGCGAGGCCGGTGGCTCGACCAGCCAGCGTCCGTCGCGGGCCAAACCGGATTGCGGCACCGGCAGGCCGAGTGCGCTGAGCACGGCGCCGGAGCGGAATTTGTCCTGGCAGAGTGCAAACAGCGCATCATCGGCGCCGAGCAGCTTCAGGCCGTTCAGCCTTGCCAGCGCCGGCGCCGCACCGCCGCGGAAATAGGCGATACCGTCGGTCAGCGTCCACACCAGCGTCGTCTTCGGATCCTCACCGGCTAGCACGTTTGCGGCATCGTCGAGCGTCACCGGCGCGAAGGACAGGCCGCGCGTCTGGCAGGCTGCGGCCAGCGCGTCGAACTCGGGGGCGATGTCGGTCGATTGCGCCAGATAGGAGGCGATTTCGGCTGCGTGCGCCGGCACGTGGCCATCGGCAACCAGCCGCTGGAAGCAGGCGTTTTCCGGCTCGTAGACTAGGATCAGCTTCGGCCTGCGGCTTGTCATGGCATCAACGATTCCTGGCGATGAACGGGCCTGGCAGCGCGACTGCCTACCATCGCATGGCAAATGTATCAGGCTTTCGCGAAATCGACGTCAGCCTAGCCAATCAGCACGCGCGGCTCGAAGCGGCCGTTGACCGGAATGTCGAGCAGAAACGTCATGCCGGCTTGCGGGTCCAGCAGGCGCTGTTTCTTATCCTTGCCCGACCAGGCGGAGGTGACCGCCAGCCGGTCGGCATTCCTGCCGACAAAGGCCGGGCAGGACGGCTGCGTCACCGGCATCGCGACCGAACGGATGAGCTTGCCGTCAGGCCCGTAGCCTTCGACGACGCTGCCGCCCCAGCAGGCGTTCCACAGGACACCGTCGCGATCGAGCACCGAACCGTCGATATAGCCCTTGGCCTTGCGGTGATCGACGAAGATTTTTGGCTCGCCAGCCGGCAGGCCGGTCGCCGGATCGCAGCCGACGCGCATCAACAGGCCGGTGCTGGTATCGGTGTAATGGGCAACGGTTCCATCTTCGGAAAAACAGATCGAGTTCGACACCGTGATGTCTGAATAGAGCCGGCGCAATTCACCCCTGAAGAACCAGTAGATCGAACCAGCGGCCTTTGCCTCGCCCTTGCCCATCGTGCCGACCCAAAAGGCGCCGCAGGGATGGACGCGCGAATCGTTCGAGCGCGTCGCCGGATTGTCGGCCTCGATGACCGTATGCAGCGTCATTTTGCCGGTCGCCACGTCGCGGACATGCAGGCCGGTTTCGGTGGCGATCAACTGTCTTTTGTCGTCGACGACGGCGATCGCGCTGGCCATTTGGCCAAGCTCGTGGATTTTGACGGCACCGCCGGACAGGGGCTTTTCCAGAAGCTGGCCGTTGACGATGTCGAACCAGTAGAGTGTTTCGGTGGCGGGGTCATAGCTCGGGCCTTCGCCGAGTTGACAGACATGGTCGGAAAAAACCGAAACGATGGCTTCGCTCATGACGCTGCTCCAAACGCTGCGTCCCAGGCCGCGACTGCGGCCTGCGCCCGCGTTGCCACCTCGTCGACGCTCATACCAGGCTTGAACAGGCTGGAGCCAAGGCCGAAGACGCTGACACCGGCCGCCTTGTAGTCGGCAAAGTCCTTCTCCGACACGCCGCCGACCGCGCCGACCAGCGTCTCAGCCGGCAAAACGGCGCGCATCGCCGCGATCCCGGCCGCGCCGAGCACGCTGGCTGGGAAGAATTTCAGCGCCGAAGCGCCGAGCCCGATGGCCTGGAAGGCTTCGGTCGGCGTGAATACGCCCGGCATCGTCACCATGCCGTAATTCATGGCGCGACCCATGACCTCGGCATCGATGTTGGGGCTGACCAGCAGCCGCCCGCCGGCCTTGTTCAGTCCGTCGACATCGGCTGCGGTCAACACAGTCCCCGCGCCGACCAATGCCGTCGCCGGCAGCGCCTCAACAATTCTCGCGATGGAGACAAACGGATCCGGCGAATTGAGCGGCACTTCGATCGCTTCGATGCCGGCCTCGAAGATCGCCCGGCCGACGGCCACCGCCTCGTCCGGCTTGAGGCCGCGCAGGATGGCGACAAGCCCGCGCTCGAGCTTCGGAAACGATGCGGTCTCGGTCATGCGGCAACTCCGCTTCCAGCAATCATGCCATTTTTGCGCGCCGCCTCGATGAGGCCGGCACGCACCGCCTCGTCGGCATCGACGGCTCTCACCGCAAGCCCGGCAAGACCGAGCGCCTCAGTGTAGAGGGTGCCGAGCGCGCCGGATGCGACCAGCACGATCGACGCCGCGCCTTTTCGATAGCGGCGGCTGGCCGAGGCGATCTCGCCGCCGATCAGCAGGCCGGACAGGCACGCAGCGGCATCGTCGGGTTTCAGGTCCTGCAATAGGCCCGCAGCGCGGATCGAGAACAGCCTCGATGTGACATCGCCGCCCTCGGCCAGCGCGATCTCGCACCAGCGCTGGAAAAACGGATTGCCTGGTGCAACCGGCTTGGGCTGCTCGCCCAGCGAATGGCGCAGGATCGAATGCGCCGCCAGCACCGAAAACAGCTCGCCGGTCGGCCAGGTGCCAAAACCGGCAACGGCGCCGTCCTCGACCAGCACCCATTTGGAGTGGGTGCCGGGCATGCAGACGAGATGGCGGCTTGTTGCCGGCAAACCGGCGCCGGCAAGCTGCGTTTCCTCGCCGCGCATGACGTCAGGCGCGTCGGCCTGGCGCTGGGCAAGGCCCGGCACGATGCGGATGTCGCGGCGCTGCCCGGGAACGCGCGCAGCACCGGCAAGGATGGCGCCGATCGGCGCCGGCACGCTGACATAGGGCGCCTCCAGCCAGCCCTGGCGCGAGCCGGCCATGCCGCAGATGATCACGGGCATCGTTTTCGGCGCGCCCATCGCCGCCAGATGTCCTTCGAGGATGGTCGAAAACCCGGCCGCCTGCGCGGTGATCAGCCCGTCGTCGCCGCGACGCTCGGCGAGGACATTTCCGGCCTCATCGACCAGCCAGACCCTGAGACGGGTGGTGCCCCAGTCGACGGCGGCCACAGAAGGCACGTTGCTCGCTGAATTCACAGGAAGCCCCCGTCGACGATCAGCATCTGTGCGGTCAGCATGCGCGAAGCGTCCGACGCCAGGAACAGCACCGTGCCGACGACGTCTTCCGGCTGCATCACCTGCTTGATGCATTGCTTGGCCACGTGGGCGGCGAGCGCCTGTTCGGTGACCCAGAGCTGTTTCTGCCGCTCGGTGATCACCCAGCCGGGTGCGATCGCATTGACGCGAATGCCGTCGGCGCCGAGCTTGCCGGCAAGCCCCTTGGTCAGGCCGACGATCCCCGCCTTGGCGGCGGTATAGGCCGGCATGTCGGGGTGGTTGATCAGGAACGACGTCGACGTGAAGTTGATGATCGAGCCGCCGCCGGCGCGCTTCATGCCCGGCGCCACCGCCTGTGCGGAGAAGAAATGCGGACGCAGGTTGACCGCCTGGTTGTTGTCCCAGAACTCCACGGTGACGTCTTCCACCGCGTGGCGATCGTCAAGTGCTGCATTGTTGACCAGCACGGTGACGTCGCCATGCGCCTCTGCCGCCCTGGCGGCCGAAGCCCGCAGCGCCTCGACGTCGCGTATGTCGGTCTTGAGATAGAGGGGGCGGCGGCCGAGATCCTTTTCGATGCGATCGGCCAGCGCCAGGCTCGGGCCGTCGGCGATGTCGATGAAGGCGACCTTTGCCCCCTGGCGGGCAAAACCCTCGGTCAGCGCCGCGCCAATTCCGGAGCCGCCGCCGGTAATCAGCACCGAAGCGCCCTCAAGGTCGGCAAAGCGCGCCGATGGCATCTTTTTTCTCCCATGCTCAGTCGGCGCGCATCCTAGCCAGCCCGGTCGGGGGAGCAAGTGCGAAAAACCGAATCCCGAGGCTTATGTCAGACAAAAAGACGATCACGCCCCCGCTATGCCGCGGGCCGGCTATGTCCGGCAGGGAAATGCGATCCGATTGCCTTGGCGCGCAAGGCGCCGTCGAAGGCAATCCTCAAATGTCGCGATTGGCAGATGACGGGCGAAGCTGTACAGGCAAGCAGCCCATCCGATCCGCCGGAGATCCGCCATGCCTCTGAAAATCGCTGTCCAGATGGACCACATCTCCACCGTCTCGATTGCCGGCGACACGTCGTTTGCGCTGTCGCTGGAAGCGCAGCGACGCGGCCACCAGCTGTTCCATTATACGCCCGACCGGCTGTCGCTGCGCGACGGCAAGGTGTTTGCCGGCGTCGAGGAAATGCAGGTCCGCGACGAGAAGGGCAATCACTATTCGCTCGGCGAGAAAGTGCGGACCGACCTGTCGAAGATGGACGTCGTCCTGCTCAGGCAGGACCCGCCGTTCGACATGAACTACATCACCACGACGCATATGCTCGAGTGCATCCATCCCAGGACGCTTGTGGTCAATGACCCGGCCTGGGTGCGCAACAGCCCGGAAAAGATCTTCGTCACCGAGTTTCCCGACCTGATGCCGGAAACGCTGATCACCAAGGACAGCCAGGAGGTTGCCGCCTTCCGCAGGGAGTTCGGCGACATCATCGTCAAGCCGCTCTACGGCAATGGCGGCGCCGGCATCTTCCACCTGCACGAGGCCGATCGCAACCTCGCCTCGCTGCTCGAAATGTTCGGCCAGATGTTCCGCGAGCCCTATATCGTCCAGCGTTATCTGAAGGAGGTGCGAGCCGGCGACAAGCGCATCATCCTGATCGACGGCGAGCCGGTCGGCGCCATCAACCGGGTGCCGGCCGAGCATGATTCCCGCTCCAACATGCATGTCGGCGGCCGCGCCGAAAAAACGGAACTAACGGAGCGCGAACGCGAGATCTGTGCCCGCATCGGCCCGTCGCTGAAGGAGCGCGGTTTTATCCTCGTCGGCATCGACGTGATCGGCGACTACATGACCGAGATCAACGTGACGTCGCCGACCGGCGTGCGCGAGGTAAAACGCTTCGGCGGCGCCGACATCGCCAGCCTGTTCTGGGATGCGGTTGAGGACAAGCGCAAGTAACGTCCCTGCATGCCGGGACGGCGGTGTTCCGGCCCGTAGCCGATGCGACGCCATCAAGGCACAACGTTCGATTGTTCCCGTAATGTTCTTGCCTTTGCGCAAAATCTGTGGTTGTCTCGGATGACGCCGTTCGCGGCATGATCGCATGGGCTTGGGCGAGCCCATGTCCGGGGGCAGAAAAATGGTTGCGCGGGTCCGCACGGTCGCTTTCCAGGGCATCGAGGCCGTGCCGGTCGACGTGCAGGTGATGATCGCGCCGGGCAAGGTCAACATGCACATCGTCGGCCTCGGCGACAAGGCGGTGGCCGAAAGCCGGGAGCGGGTGCAGGCGGCGCTGCACGCATCGGGCCTGTCGATGCCGTCGAAGAAGGTCACCGTCAATCTGGCGCCCGCCGATCTGCCCAAGGAAGGCAGCCATTACGATTTGCCGATCGCGCTTGGCCTGATGGCGGCGCTTGGCGCCATTCCAGGCGACATGCTGGCCGGCTATGTCGTGCTTGGCGAACTGTCGCTCGACGGCACCATCGCCGCGGTGGCCGGCGCGCTGCCGGCGGCGATCGGCGCCAATGCCGAAGGCAAGGGCCTGATCTGCCCTTTCGCCTGCGGCCCGGAAGCGGCGTGGGCCGGCAAGGATTTCGACATTCTGGCGCCGCGCAGCCTGATCGCCATCGCCAATCATTTTCGCGGCACGCAAGTGCTGTCGCGGCCGGAGGCCGGCATCCATGCCTCGGCGCGCGACCTGCCGGATCTTGCCGACATCAAGGGCCAGGAGACCGCCAAGCGGGCACTCGAAGTGGCGGCGGCCGGCGGCCATAACATGTTGATGATCGGTCCGCCAGGATCGGGAAAATCGATGCTGGCGCAGCGGCTGCCGTCGATCCTGCCGCCGCTGGCGCCGAGGGAATTGCTCGAAGTGTCGATGATCGCCTCGGTGGCCGGCGAGCTTGGTGAAGGCAAGCTGACCGACCGGCGGCCGTTCCGCGCGCCGCACCATTCGGCCTCAATGGCGGCGCTGGTCGGCGGCGGCCTGCGCGTGCGGCCGGGCGAGGCCTCGCTAGCCCACCACGGCGTGCTGTTCCTCGACGAGTTCCCCGAATTCTCGCCGCAGGCGCTCGACGCGCTGCGCCAGCCGCTGGAGACCGGCGACTGCATGATCGCCCGCGCCAATCATCGCGTCACCTATCCGGCGCGCATCCAGCTGGTCGCGGCGATGAACCCGTGCCGCTGCGGCATGGCCGGCGAGCCGGGCTATCGCTGCCTGCGCGGCGACCGCTGCCGCACCGACTACCAGGCGCGCATATCAGGCCCGCTGCTCGACCGCATCGATCTCCGGATCGAGGTGCCGGCGGTCTCGGCCAG
The DNA here is from genome assembly GCF_055811215.1 of Mesorhizobium sp. WSM4819. Classification (NCBI taxonomy): domain Bacteria; kingdom Pseudomonadati; phylum Pseudomonadota; class Alphaproteobacteria; order Hyphomicrobiales; family Phyllobacteriaceae; genus Mesorhizobium; species Mesorhizobium sp. WSM4819. The sequence goes on along the minus strand of NZ_JBVVQO010000034.1, from coordinate 519 downwards.
CGATCTGATCCGGCCGGACCGGGCGGAGAAAAGTGCCGATGTGGCGCTGCGCGTGGCCCGCGCGCGGACAACCCAGCGCGAACGTTTCGAGCGGCTCGGCGCGACCTCCGTCACCACCAACGCGCACTGCTCCCCCTCTGTCATCGAGGAGATCGCGATGCCGGATGCATCAGGCCTGTCGCTGCTCAGGGATGCCAGTGAAAAGCTCGGCTTTTCGGCGCGGGCCTATCACCGGGTGCTGAAGGTGGCGCGGACATTGGCCGATCTCGAGGCCAGCGAGACTGTCGGCCGCATCCATCTGGCCGAGGCGATTTCGTACCGCATGAGCTCGGAGCGAATGGCGCAGGCGGCGTGACGTTCCCCTCCCCCTTGAGGGTCCCTTGAGGGCATATGCGCTAAGATAGGTGTTGCAGTGGGGAATCGGCTGTGATTCTACGCTGCAATGACTCACGAATCGCTTGTAGATGACGGCTGGGCCGAGACGATTGAGCTTCTCGGTGGTGAAGAGTTGATCGCGGG